>NZ_DFRG01000163.1:2539-5561 GCF_002378135.1 Thioclava sp. UBA3469 | reverse complement strand
CCGCGCTGCGCGCAGGCGGGGCCGAGCCGCTGTGCTGGGACGACAGCCCCGAAGGCCGCGCCCGCGCCGAGGAAGCGGGCTATAGCTGCCGCGACCTGACGCGCCACGGCGCTTTCGAGGAGGTCGCGGCCCTGATCGTCTCGCCCGGTATCCCGCATCTCTATCCCAAGCCCAACCAGGTGATCTCGGCGGCGATGGAGGCGGGCGTGCCCGTCGATAACGATATCGGCCTGTTCTTCGCCTCCTGGGCCACCGATGATTTCATGCGCTACGATCAGGCACCGCGCACGATCTGCGTGACCGGCTCGAACGGCAAATCCACGACGACGGCGCTGATCCATCACATTCTGGAAGAGGCCGGGCGACCGACGCAGATGGCGGGCAATATCGGGCGCGGCGTGCTCGATCTGGAGCCTGCCGAGAATGGCGAGGTCGTGGTGCTGGAACTGTCCTCCTATCAGACCGATCTGGCGCGCGCGCTGACGCCGGACATCGCGGTCTTCACCAATCTCTCGCCCGACCATCTCGACCGCCACGCGGGCATGGGCGGCTATTTCGCGGCCAAGCGTCGTCTTTTCGCGGAAGGAGGCCCGGATCGCGCGGTGATCGGCGTCGATGAGCCCGAGGGCGTCTATCTCGCCAATCAGATCATGATGGGCCGCAACGATGACAGGCTGATCCGCGTGTCCTCGGCGCGCAAGCTCGGGGATTGGGGCTGGTCGGTCTACGCGCGCAAAGGGTTCCTCAGCGAATGGCGCAAGGGCAAGCAGGTGGCCTCGATCGACCTGCGTGATGTGACCGGGCTGCCCGGTGCGCATAACCACCAGAACGCCTGCGCGGCCTACGCCGCCGTGCGCGCGCTGGGAATTGCGCCGCGCGTGATCGAACAGGCGTTCCATTCTTTCGCCGGGCTTCCGCATCGCAGCCAGACCGTCGCCGAGAAGCGTGGGGTGCGCTGGGTCAACGACTCCAAGGCGACCAATACCGACAGCGCCGCGAAGGCGCTTGAGGCCTTCCCGAATATCCGCTGGATCGCGGGCGGTCTGGGCAAGGAGGGCGGGGTGGCCTCGCTGTCTGAGCATCTCGGTACGGTGAAGAAGGCCTATTTCATCGGCCATTCCGCGCGCGATTTCGCGCTGGAACTGGCGGTCGAGCATGAGATTTGCGAAACGATGGAAGCCGCCGTCGCCGCCTGCGCCCGCGACGCCGAAGAGGGCGATACGGTCCTGCTGGCGCCTGCGGCGGCCAGCTTCGACCAATATCCGAATTTCGAGAAACGCGGCGATCATTTCGCGCAGCTCGTGGACGCGCTGCCCGGCTGAGGTTTGGGCGTCTAAGCCGTCCGCTCTCACATCTCGCGAAAACGGCAGTCCCGCTTCGGGGCTGCCGAAGATTCCGGTGCCTATGTCGCCGAAGCCGTACTCGGCCCGTAGCTCGAACGGTGTAGCGTCCTGAACGGCATCGTTCCGCCGCACGCGTCAAACCTCCGAAACAAGACGAAAATCGCGCGCCTCAAGCCGAGTCGCGAGAGCGGCGCTGCTGGGTGATCGCTCCTCCAAACGGCGTATCTGGCGTCCAGATTTCGGCATCTCTGACAAGAAATACAATCCTTGGTTGTGATTTTGCGACGCTGAACCGATGTCGCAGCGTCAAAACGCTCGCAATCTGAATCTTGGCTGCCCGGCTCAACAGGGGACACGGGGCCAGATTTAAACGCCGGGGTGGGCCGGCATTTCAAAACGGAGAAAGACCATGAAACTGTTCAAACTCGCTTCGCTGCGTCGTCTGAAGAAGGACGAAGAGGGCGTCACCGTCGTCGAATACGGGATCGCGCTGGCGGTGGCCGTTGGCATCGGCTCGGCGATCTATACGACGCTCGGTACCGCGGTGCACGGGGAAATGCTGTCTGGCGCCCAAATCATGGATTCGACGGCGACCGGCGCCTACGGCAACTGATGCCGCGTCTTTCGCTCAGGGCAACCGTCACCGCGTTGCCCTGGGCCACTCAACTCATTTCATGAAACGGAGAGCGCCATGCGTATCGCATCTTTGCTGACCTTCACTGCAGGACTCGCCGTGGCAGGTGGTTCGGCTTACCTGGCGCGCGATTTCTTCGAGGCGAAATACAAACGCGACCTTGCCGCCGAGCGCGAAGGCCTCGTCGAGGTCCTCGCCGCTGCACAGAACATTCCCTTCGGCCAGACCATCGAGGCGCAGAAGCTGACTTCGATCTCCTGGCCGAAAGAGGCGCTGCCGCCGGGTGTCTTTACCGATTACGCGGCCCTTCTGCCCAAAACGGGGGGAGAGCCGCGCCGCGCCCGTGCCGAGATCGCGCAGGGCGAGCTGATCCTCGCCTCCAAGGTCTCGAACTACGGCGAGAAGGTCACCATCGTTCAGACCCTCGGCCCGAACAGCCGCGCCATGGCGATCGAGGTCAACGCCTCGAGCGGCGTGGGTGGCTTCGTGACGCCGGGCGACCGCGTCGACGTGATGATGACCCGCGGCAAGAACGAGTCGCTCAAGACCGTGACGATCCTTCAGGACGTTCGCGTCATCGGGGTCGATCAGGAAGCGGATCAGAAAGTGAAAACCCCCGGCGTGGCGCGCACTGTCACCGTTGAGGTCTCGCCCGATCAGGGACAACGCCTCGCGCTGGCGCAGAAGGCGGGCACGCTCAGCCTGACGCTGCGCACGCTCGACGAGGCCGAGAGCGATCCGCTGCCCTCGATCGGGCTGGCGGATATTCTCAGCGAGAGGTCTTCGAACAAGCTCGAACCCACGCCCGTGCGCACGGTGACGATCCGGCGCGGCACGGAAGTCACCCATACGACGATCAAGTGAGGCGCGGGGTCGATGGGGCGCATCCAGAACAGCATCCGGCGTTTCGCCCGAGAGGAAGACGGGACGATCCTCGTCTTCTTCGGGATGAGCCTCGTGGTGGTGCTCGGTCTGGTCGCGCTCTCCTTCGATCTGGGCCGGCTCGGCAGCACCCGCTCGGAGCTGCAATCCTTTGCGGATTCGG
>NZ_DFRG01000163.1:0-2232 GCF_002378135.1 Thioclava sp. UBA3469 | reverse complement strand
CTGCAATCCTTTGCGGATTCGGTGGCGCTTGCAGCGGCGGGCGAGCTTGACGGAAATTCCGATGCGATCACCCGCGCCAATGCCGCCGCTCAACTCATCGTCGACAGCCAGACTTTCGCGACTGGCTCGCAGGTGCTGGGGGCTGCGAACGATGTGACCCTGACCTATCTCAGCGCCCTGCCGGACAGCGATAGCGACGCGACAAACGCGGTGACCACCGATCCGGCGAAGGCCGCCTTCGTGCGCGTCGATGTCGATGAGCGCGAAGTTCAGGGCGTCTTCGCCGCCGCGTTCACCACGATGGGCGGCTATGACGCGTTCGACGGCTCGGCCACGGCTCAGGCGGTCGCGGGGCTCGAAATCCTGGCCTGTGACGTCACGCCCTTGATGTTCTGCGTCCCGCCCGGCTTCGATGCGGAAAAGGATATCGGACAGATGATCTTGCTGCGGGCTGGAGGAAATGACGCTGCTTGGGGGCCAGGCGATTTCGGTTTTCTTGACCCTGATAAGGCGAAAGTCGATGTCAACGGACCTTGCGCAGGCTTGTCAGGCGGGCCCTTAGATATGTGTTTGCTTGGCGCGGTTAGTAAAATTACTCAGTGTTTTAATTCTCGCGGTGTCGATTTGGAACCGGGTCAGAAGGTAGGCGTGAACGCCGCAGTTTTAAACGTTCGTTTTGACATTTATGAAGCGGCAGCGGGGGCTGGCAGCGAGAATTCCGCGAATTCCTGGGAAAATGATCCAAATTTTGCTCCAGCTCCAAATGTCGTTATGGGTAAACGAGTCCGCACGCCTGGGAATAGCAGTAACTCAAGTTCGACGGCTAATTGCGGGTACGAGGATTATCCAGAGGACGAAGAACTCACTGTTGGTCTGCCGCGGGATGACTGCTTCGTCTCGGGCGCGGCTGAGCCTTGCACTCGTTTCGGCGATGGCGATTGGTCGCAGGGCCGCATCACCTACATGCAGAAAAATTATGGGATCGACATCACGACCGAGGGCGCCCCTGATCCCTTTGCGGACGCGAAAACACGCTATGAGCTCTATCTAGCTGAAATCGAGCATGCAAACGGTGGAGCGATATTATCGGACCGTCCGGAATCTGGTTTGCCTAGGTGTGCATCCTCTTCGGCGCCCAATCCCGATCGTCGAGTATTGGTCGTGGCCGGAATCGATTGCTCGGCATCGACCGGAACAGAGATTAGGGGAGCCGCCAAGGAAGTACCCGTAAAAGAGTTCGTAAAGATTTTTCTAACAGAACCTGTCGGAGCTGATTCGAAAGACACCGGGGGGGCTAAGAGTATCTGGGGCGAAGTGATCGGGTCCGCCAGCAATGGCGACCAAGAGGAGCTGGGCACGGGCGGCATGGTCCGCGACGTCGTCCAGCTTTACCGGTGAGCGCGATGCGGTGGTTTCGCGCATATCGCCTCCGCGCCCCGCGCCGGATCTGGCGCGACGATGAGGGCGCGCAGCTGGTGGAATTCGCGCTGGTGCTTCCGCTGATGCTCATCCTTTTCGCGGCGATCATCGAGAGCGGGCGGATGTTTCTTGCCTATCAGACGGTGATCGGCGGCGTGCGCGATGCAAGCCGCTACCTCGCCCGGATCACCCCGCGCAGCATCTGCGAAACCGGCGGCAGCGTCGATGATCAGGCGGCGACGCTCGCGAATATCGTCGGCAACGCGATCACCGGCGGCAGCGTTCTGGGGGGCGGGATCACCGTCACGACGGTCGAGCCGAGCCTCGACTGCATCGAAGGCAGCTACCGTTTCGGCGATGCGCCGATCGTCGAAGTGGCGGCGAATGTCACGATCACCTTCCCCTTCGCCGGTCTCTTCACCCTCATCACACCCACGACGCTCGGCACCGTCACCACGACGATCGCCGACCAGAACCGGGTCTTCGGCTCATGACCGGGCCTCTCGCATATCACGCGCGCGCACTGCGCCGCTTCCTGCGCGACGAGGAGGGGGCGACCCTTGTCGAGTTCACGCTGGTCTTCGGCCTCTACCTTCTGGTGTTCTTCGGGCTTCTCGATTTCGGGCGTCTGGCCTTTCACTACGTCAATATGCAGCGTGGGTTGCAGGTCGCGGCGCGACTGGCAGCGGTGCGTCCGGCGGCATGTGCCGGCGTGCCGGAGATGAATGAGCGCGGCGTGACGCCAAAAGACGAGACCGAGCCACAATTCGGTACGAATTGCAGCGCCAAGAGCTGGGTCTGCGCGGCTCCCGC
>NZ_DFRG01000271.1:32363-32516 GCF_002378135.1 Thioclava sp. UBA3469 | reverse complement strand
GTGCCGGCCAAGGCAGGCGGAGACGAGAATGCGGCAGATCGCTGAAAACTTCGGCACGGCGCGGGCGGTGCTGGTGGCGCTGGGTGTGACGATGGGGCTGGCGGGCTGTCAGCCCGCAGCGCAGGGCTCGGACGCCGCGCCGAAAGATCCGCC
>NZ_DFRG01000271.1:12321-32042 GCF_002378135.1 Thioclava sp. UBA3469 | reverse complement strand
GGGCCGCCAAGACGCTCGCCCATGTGCTGCAAAGCCGCCCGCCCGCCGACGACGCGCAGGGATGTTTCACCCAACTCAAAGGCCCGGCCAAGGTCGAGACCGTGACCGGGCAGGTGCAGGTGCTCCCCGAACAGCGCGACCCGAAGACCGGCAAGGTCACGCAGCCCGCGATCTATCGCGAATTGAGCGGGCAGAAGCTCGTCGATAGCGGCAAGCCGCGCTATTTCGAATCCGTCTGCTCGGAGGATCTGACACCCGCTTTCGTTGCGATGACCCAGCGAGCGCTGGCGCTGCGCGGGCTTTATTCCGGCCCCGCCGACGGCAAGCTGGACCCGGCGACGGGCCGCGCGATCGCGGCCTATCAGGCGCCCCGCGGCCTCGACAGCCCGACGCTCTCAGTCCGCGCGGCACAGGAACTGGGCCTCTATATCTGGTCGAACTGAGGCCATCCGCGCCAGCCATCGCATCGCCGCACAGACCTTTGCGCAGGCGGCGGGGTTGTGCCTTTGGGAGGAACGGTCTCTAACCGGGGCCAAAGGACAGGGGGCATCATGCAAAAGCTTTTCGGCAGCAACCTGCGCTTCATGCGCGACAATGCCCGCTGGCTCGGCGCGGGGTTCCTGCTGACGCTGTTCTCCTCCTTCGGACAGACCTTCTTCATCGGCCTGTCGGGCAATGACATCCGCGCAACCTTCGGCTTGTCGGGCGGCACCTTCGGGGCGCTCTACATGGTGGCCACGCTGGCCTCGGCCTCGACGCTGCCGTTTCTGGGGCGCACGCTCGACCTGATGCCCGGCTGGAAGGTGGTGCGCTTCACCATTCCGCTGCTCGCGCTGGCCTGTATCGGGATCACGCTTGCGCCGAACCTGATCTTCCTGACGCTGGCGATCTACATGCTTCGGCTCTTCGGGCAGGGCATGATGACCGAGATTGCCTTCACCGAGATCGGCCGCTGGTTCGTCGCGAGCCGCGGCAAAGCGATGTCGCTTATCGTGCCGGGCCAGCCTTTCGGCTCTGCAGTGCTGCCGGTTCTGGTGGTGCTGATCGCGCAGGCGAGCGGCAATTGGCATCTCGCGTGGTGGCTCTCGGCCTGGGTGCTGGTCTTGATCGCCTGGCCGCTTCTGATGCGGCTCATGCAGGTCGAGCGGGTGCCCAATGCGACCGAGGTGCAATCGAGCGCCTCGGGCACCGCGCGCGACTGGACCCGATCGGAGGTGATCCGTGATCCGGTCCTCTATATGCTGCTGGCGGGGCTGCTCGCGCCGCCCTTCATCGGCACGGTGATCTTCTTCCACCAAGGCTACCTGACTGAGCTGCGCGGCTACTCCCCGCTCGCCTTCGCGGCGGCCTTCCCGGTGATGTCCCTCGCGACGGTGGGCTTCGGCTTCGTCTGCGGCGGGTTGATCGACCGGTTCGGTGCGCTGCGCCTGCTGCCCTTCGTGCTGGCCCCGCTGACGCTAGCCTCGCTGACGGTCGCCTTGGTCACGCCGGTCTGGGGTGTCTATGCCTTCATGGCGCTGCTTGGCATGTCGAACGGGTTTTCCGGTACGCTGATGGGCGCGCTCTGGCCCGAGGTCTACGGGGTGAAGAACCTCGGCGGCATCCGCGCGATCATCGTGGCCTCGATGGTGCTCTCGACGGCCATCGGGCCGGGGATCACGGGCGTGCTGATCGATATGGGGGTGGAGCTGCCGACCCAGATGCTGGGCATGGCGGTCTGGTGCGTGATCGCCGCCGGAAGCCTGACGATCGCCTCTCGCCGGGTGCTGGCGCGCGAAACGGCACAATGAAAAAGGCGCCCCGCGGGTCAGCCCCATGCAGTAAATGGTGTAGCTTGGGGCCGGATGCATTGTAGGCGCAACGCCATGTCGATCAGCAGCTCCCGACGGGAACTTCGAGAGCTGTCTGCGGCGGATGTCGGCTAGGCGGACATTTCTACCACTCGCACCAGTGGCCATCGTTCCAGCCAGCCTTTGCTCTGAACTCTGGTCCGGAAGGCTTCGCGCTTATGTGGCAAGCTCGATGCTGGGCGCAAAATCATCGAACAGAGGTCGTTGAGCGTGAAGGGTGCAAGGATCCGACAATCTGAGCCCGACCTTTGGGCCGCGACTGCCGTGGCCGTTTCTGGCCAGTAGCGCATTGCATCTGCCACTGAACAATATGGTGAATCTCCGTTTCGCAGGTGCATTCTCGCCTGGTTTTTCACGGACCATTGGTACTCCGGCGCTGCTTGCCGAAGCCAATTCTCAAAAGCTTCGTCCGACGCTGGATCGAGGTTCTTATCGTCGAAGTAGAGAACGTCTATGTCCTCATCTCTGCAATCCGAAGCCCGACCGTGAAGGGCGTCCCACACGAAGTTTCGGACAAAGCCCGCACCGATGCTTCCCTGACGCAGATTGAGTGATTCAACCAACTCAAGAAGCTCCCATCGCTGCCGGTTTTCGCGCAGCAGAGAAGCGATGTCGTAGGACTGAAGCACTGATGCCCTCGCGGTATTCCGGCCCACTCAGCCAAGTTAGGCGAAGATTGATGTCGCTCCAACCTTCGCAACAGGAAGCAATGTCCGCAGTAGGCTGGAAGCGGCCATTGCGCTTCGAGCCTTCAAGGTTCTCACGCGCACCATTTACTGCAAAAGGCGCCCCGCGGGGCGCCTTTTCTACCGTTTTGAGCGGTGCGGATCACTCCACGGGAAGGGCCACGAAACGCGGCTCGCCAGCGCGGCGGATCAACAGCAGGATCGACTTACGCCCCGCATCCTTCGCCGCCTGCACGCGCTCTTCGAAATCATCGACCGCGGAGACCGGTTTCTGCCCGACCTCGGTGATCAGATCGCCGACGCGCAGCCCTTTCTCATAGGCCGAGGAGGTCTCGTCGATCTGCTTGATGACAAGGCCGTTCGCCTCTTTCGTCAGACCCATCTCGGTGCGCAGGTCATCCGTCAGCGGGGTCACGGTCAGGCCGAGCATGTCCTTCTCGACCTCCTGCGGGGCCTGCACGGCTTTCGGGGGCTGTTCGCCCTCGGCGGCTTCGCGACGGCCCAGCGTCACCAGCAGCGTCTTGGCCTCGCCATCGCGCATCACGGTCACGCGGACCTTCTCGCCCACCGGCGCGTCGGCCACGCGACGCACCAGATCGCGGGTGCTCTTGACCTCGCCGCCATCGAAGGAGGTGATCACGTCGCCCGCCTCGATGCCGGCTTCCTTGGCGGGGCCATCGGGCACTTCAGAGACAAGCGCGCCTTCGGGGGCCTCGAGGCCCATCGCTTCGGCCATGTCCGCGGTGACGTCCTGGATTTTCACACCCAGCCAGCCGCGCCGCGTCTCTCCATATTCCTTGAGTTGTTCGACCACTTTCGCGACCACGTTCGACGCCATCGAGAAGCCGATCCCGATCGAGCCGCCATTGGGCGACAGGATCGCGGTGTTCACGCCGACGACCTCGCCTTCCATGTCGAAGAGCGGACCGCCCGAGTTGCCGCGGTTGATCGCGGCATCGGTCTGCAGGTAGTCGTCATAACTGCCGGACAGCTCGCGGTTGCGCGCCGAGATGATCCCGGCCGAGGCGGAGAAGCCCTGACCCAGCGGGTTGCCCATCGCCATCACCCAGTCGCCAACACGCACGGCGTCGCTGTCGCCGAAGGCGACGAAGGGCAGGGGGGAATCGCTCTCGACTTTCAAGAGCGCGATGTCAGTTTTCGGATCGGTGCCCACCAGTTTCGCATCGAGACGCTTGCCCGAGAAGAACTCGATCTCGATCTCGTCGGCATCTTCGATGACGTGATTGTTGGTGACGATATAACCGTCTTCCGAGATCACGAAGCCGGAGCCGAGCGCATTCGAGCGACGCGGCGCACCCCGCCCGTTCGGGCCATTGGGGGCGTTCGGGTTCGGCAGGCCGAAATCGCGGAACAGATCCTCGAAGGGCGAGCCGGGCGGAAAGTTCGGCATATCGCCGGTCGGCGCGGCCACCGTGGTCGAGGTGGTGATGTTCACCACCGAATTGGACACCTGATCGACGAGTTCGGCAAAGCTTTCCGGGGCGGCGCGGGCATAGGCGGGCCCGGCCAGAGGGGCGCAGGCGAGCGCCACGGCAAGCGTGGCGGCGCTCAATCCGGCGCGCAGCATGGATCCGGGTCCGGTGAGGATTGTCATATGGCTCTCCCTTGCTTCGCCGGTGCGGGAGACCGGCGCGATGCTCTCTTTGATTTGAAATGTAGGAGCAGGGAGGGGCGAAGGGAAGTTATTCGCCAAAATTCACGACAGGAAATTGCGTCGCAGGGGGCTGAAGGCGCGCTCTCTTGCGTTTGAGGCAGGGGCGCGGGGGCGATTATCCGAACTGCCGCAGCGCCCAGAGGATCGCCACACCCATCGCCAGAGCCGCAAGGCCAAGGGCGCGACGTTGGCCCGCCGACATGGCGCGCAGCATGTCCAGCGCCTCCTCGATACGTGAAGGGGCCAGCGCAAGCGCCAGCCCCTCGATCACAAGGACCAGTCCGAGACCGGTCAAAAGCATCGCCATCACTGGCCGACCTGGCTCGCAGATGCGCTGCCCCGGCCTGCACCGGTTTCGGGCCCCGGGTTCTCCCCGATCGAGCGCAGGAAGCGCCCGTAATCGAAGTAGAGGCTGTCGGGCTGCGTCACCAGCGAAGAGGTCTGCGTCTTCATCGACTGCGCGTAGAATTGCAGCGCGCGCACGAAGGCGAAGAACTGGCGATCCTTGCCGTAGGCATCCGCATAGACCTTGTTGGCCTGCGCATCGGCTTCACCGCGCACGATCTCGGCCTGTTTCTTGGCCTCGGACGTGACCTCGACCGCGGTACGGTCGGCGGTTGCACGGATGCGCTGTGCGGCCTCGGCGCCGCGGGCGCGCTCGTCGGCGGCTTCGCGTTCACGCTCTGCCCGCATCCGGCCATAGGTGGAGGCGAGGTTCTGCTCGGGCAGATCGGTGCGCGTCAGACGCACGTCGATCACGTCCACGCCCAGCGACAGCGCCTCGCGACGTGCCAGATCGCGGATGCGGTTCATCAGCGGCGTCCGGTCATCCGACAGCACAGCCGTCGAGGGGACCGAGCCCAGAACTTCGCGGATCGCGTTGTTCAGGATGCCGTCGATGCGGCTCTTTGCGGTCGTCTCACCACCTGCGCCCACCGCTTCGCGGAATTTCACCGCGTCGACGATGCGCCAGCGCGCGAAGGCGTCGACCACGAGACGGCGGTCGTCCTCGGGCGTGACTTCGAGCGGCTGCGTGGTCAGGCTCAGGATGCGGTCATCGTATTTCACGATGGTGTCCACGACCGGAATCTTGAACCCGAGACCGGGCTCGGTCTTCACCTGCTGCACCTCACCGAAGCGCAGCACGAGGGCCTTTTCACGCTCGTCCACCACGAAGACCGAATTCAGTCCGAGGAAGATGAGAACAACGAGAACGGCAATTGCGATAGGTCCGCGCATCAGTTGCTTCCTCCCGTGTTAGCGGTCGAGTTGGTGGTGTTGGACGCCGAGCTGGAGTTCTTGCGCAGCTGATCCAGCGGCAGATAGGGCACGACGCCGCCAGCGCCGTCCTTGGTGTCCACAACGACCTTGTCGACGTTCTGCAGCAGCTTGCCCATGGTTTCGTAGAACATCCGGCGCTTGGTCACTTCGGGCGCTTTCTCGTATTCCGTGAGGATCGAGTTGAAGCGCGCGGCGTCACCTTCGGCGGCGTTCACGATCTGCGCACGATAGCCTTCGGCCTCTTCCTTGACCTGAGCGGCCTCACCGCGAGCCCCTGCCGTCACCTTGTTGGCGTAGGCGTCGGCTTCCTTCTCGAGACGGTCCCGCTCCTGCTGGGCGGCTTGCACCTCGCGGAAGCTGTCGATCACCTCGCGCGGCGGGTCGGCGCGGTTGAAGTTCACACGGACGATGTTGATGCCCGCATCATAGCTGTCGAGCGTGTTCTGCACCGCCGAGCGCAGATCGCCCGCGATCTCGCCACGTGCGGTCGACAGGATCGGCGCGAGGTTCGAGCGCGCGATAATGTCACGCATCGCCGATTCCGACACCGCGCGGATCGTGTCCTGCGGATCGCCGAGGTTGAACAGGTATTTCGCCGGATCGCTGATGTTCCAGACAACCTGGAATTCGAGATCGACGATATTCTGGTCGCCCGTCAGCATCAGGCCGGTATCGTTCGTGCCTGCGCGGCCCGAGCCGATATCGACGGTCTGTTCGCGCGTCACCGGAACCTTGGAATAGGTGATGAAGGGCCACGGCGCGAGGTTCAGGCCGGGGCCTTTGGTCGCGTAGTAGCGCCCGAACATCAGCTCCACCGAGCGCTCTTCCGGGTTCACCTTGTAGAGAGAGGAGCCGAGCCAGATCGCAACCAGAGCCACGAGGCCGATGACGACCGCGGTCTTTGCCGGGAAGGGGCTCTTGCCGCCTCCGCCGCCATTGGGACGGTTGGGACGATTGCCGCCTCCCTTGCCGCCCATCAGCACCTTGAGCTGCTCAGAGCCCTTGCGCATGAATTCCTCGATTTCCGGGATCTGTCCGCCCTCGCCGGGACGTCGCTGACCGGGACGCTTGTCTTCGCGGTCGTCGTCGCGGTCATCGCCGCCACCGCCTCCGCCGCCCCAGGGGCCTCCGTTGCTCATATGCTCCTCACCTTTCCGTTATCTTGTCGGACAGTTGGGTATCTTTTCCGTGATTTCAATAATGTCTTACAGGGTTCCGCATGGTCACGAGCTCTTCGCCCATGGTCGGGTGGACCGCGCAAGTCGCGTCGAACTGTTCCTTGGTTGCCCCCATTTTGACGGCGATGCCGACCATTTGGATCAATTCGCCCGCTTCGGGGGCGACGATATGGCATCCCAGCACGCAGCGCGTCTCGCGGCAAACGATCAATTTCATCAGCACCCGCGCGTCGGAGCCTGCAAAGCTTGAGCGCATCGGCCGGAAGCTCGAGACGTAGACCTCGGCATTGCCGCGTTCCTCTGCCTCTTCCTCGGTGATGCCGACGGTGCCGAATTCGGGTTGGGTGAAGACGGCCGAGGCCACCAGCTCATGATCGGAGGGGCGGGCATTGGCGCCGAAGACGGTATCGGCGAAAGCGTGGCCCTCGCGGATCGCGACCGGGGTCAGGTTGATGCGGTCGGTGACATCGCCCACCGCAAAGATCGAGGGCACGTTGGTCTGCGACCATTCGTCGACCATGACCTCACCGCGCTCGCCCAGCTCCACGCCCGCAGTCTCGAGGCCGAGCCCTTCGGTATTCGGTGTGCGGCCGGTCGCGTAGAGCACTGCGTCGAATTCGTCCTCGCGCCCGTCGCCGCAGGTGACTTTCAGGCAGTTCTCGGTCTTCTCGATCTCGGTGATGACAACATGGGTGTGAATGTCGATGCCGCTCGCCTGCATCTGATCCACGATCAGATCGCGCGCTTCGCCATCGAAGCCGCGCAGCAGGGGCGAGCGGTTGTATTGCGTGACCTCCACGCCCAATCCGTTGAGGATGCAGGCGAATTCGCAGGCGATATAGCCGCCGCCGACGATCAGGATGCGTTCGGGCAGGGCGTCGAGCTTGAAGATGTCGTTCGAGGTCATCACCAGTTCGCAGCCCGGGAATTCGGGCACGAAGGGCCGTCCGCCGACCGCAACGAGGATATGCTTGGTGGTGATCTTCGTGCCGTCAGCCAGCGTGACCTCATGCGGGCCCGAGACCGTCGCGCGCTGGTCGAAGACCTTCACGCCCGCGTTTTCCTGCCCCTTGCGATAGATCGCCTCGAGCCGGTCAAGTTCCGCATCGAGCTTGCCACGGAAGCCGGGCCAGTCGAACTGACCTGCATCCGCGCTCCAGCCATAGGCGCGCGCCTCTTCGATGGCCGCCGGCGCGGTGGAGGCGAAGACCATCAGTTTCTTCGGGACGCAGCCGCGGATCACGCAGGTGCCGCCCATTCGGTATTCCTCGGTCAATGCGACGCGCGCGCCATGGCCCGAGGCAATCCGGGCCGCCCGCACCCCGCCAGAACCGCCGCCGATGACGAAAAGGTCGTAGTCGAAGCTCATGGGGGCGCCTTCCTTCCTGATATTCCTTGCGTCTTGGCTTAGCGGTCCATGCGCTCAGGAGCAAGGCGGGGACGGAAAGACGCGCGCAAGGCGGGGATGCGTCACAGTGTTGTATCCCGGAGGCGCGCGTCCGGCGCCAAGATCAGTCCATATCGCGGAAGATATTCTCGTCCTCTGCGAACTCGATGGTCTCGTTGGCCACCGTGCCCTCATTGATGTCGCGGATTTCGACCTTGCCGTCCGTGCCGCCGATGATGACCTTGTCGCAGATGTCGATGAACAGGCCATTCTCGACCACGCCGGGAATCTGGTTCAGCACCAGTGCCAGCTGACGCGGGTTGCCGATGCGGTTGAGATGCAGATCGACGATGTAATTGCCCTCATCGGTCACGAAGGGCTGCTGGCCGTTCAGGCGCAGCGAGGTCTGGCGACCCATCACATCCATCGAGTCGAGCAGTTCCTCGATCAGCGCGCGGGTGACCTGCCAGCCGAAGGGGACGACCTCCACGGGCAGGGGGAAGGCGCCCAGATGGTTCACTTCCTTCGAGGCGTCGGTGATGACGACCATCTGATCGGAGGCGGTGGCCACGATCTTCTCCTGCAGCAGCGCGCCGCCGCCACCCTTCACCAGGTTCAGGTCGGGGTCGAATTCGTCTGCCCCGTCGATCGTGATATCGAGCCATTTCGCCTCGTCGAGCGCCACGACCTTGATGCCGACCTGACGGGCGAGATCGGCGGTGCGCGTCGAGGTGGGCACCCCGATCAGTTGCAGCCCTTCGTCGCGGATACGCTCGCCAAGGCAACGCACCATCCATGCGGCGGTCGAGCCGGTGCCGAGGCCCACACGCATCCCGTCTTCAATGAGGTCAACGGCACGGCGGGCGGCGGCGAATTTCGCCTTGTCGATCGGGGAGAGGTCGGCAGCCATTTGGCACTCCATTCATGGGCAGTCTGAGTTGCCGACGCTTATAGGCAATCAAGGGCGCTCAGGCGAGGGCTTTGTCGGCCTGTCTTCAGCGCAGGAGGAATTGTCGCATCCCGCCTGCCTGCTTGGCGTGGCGTCGCGCCTGCCCCGGCGGCAGGATCGGGCGCGCGGGCTGGGTGAGGAGCGGGTTCTCCGCCATCAGTGCGCGCAGCCGTGCGGCCTCTTGCGGGCCGACCCCGCGCAGCGCCATCGGGCCGGGCAGGAGGCTTTCCACGGCCGCCCCGTCCGCGAAGACGATCTCATGCGCCTCGAACAGCAGATGCAGCCATTCGATGCGCGGACGGGGCGCGCGTGCGATCCCCGGCAGGTCGAGCAGCCCCTTGGCCGGGATCAGAAGCTCCCGCCCGCCAAGGACGCCCGCGCGACTGCGGACCAACAACCGGTGCTGGGCCGAGACCTCGAAGGCGCGGTCATTGCCAAGCGCGCCTTTCGCGACGCGGATCGGCGCGTTCTCGTCACGCCCGGTCATCCGCCAGCGTCCCGTCCAAATCAGTTCGCGATAGCCGTTATCGGCGGTCTGCACTTTCATGCCGGGGCGCAGGTCCTCCACCGCGACGGGGCCTTGCTTGGTCGCGATCCGGGTTCCGCGCGCGAAACAGACTGCAAGATCGGCATAGGGAATGACCGGATCGTTGCTGTCGATTGCGACGATGTCATAGGTTTGCCCTGCGAAAAGACGCTCGGACGAGGCGATGCCATGCACGTCGCCCTCGAATTCGAGCACGAAGATCGTGATATTGTCGGCCGGATCGGAGGAGCCCGCCGGACGGATGACATAGCTGTATTCGATTTCGACATCGCCCGCCGCACCTGCGCCCCAGGCGATGCCGTCGAATGTCATCGGGGCGGTGAGTTCCTGCGAGCCGTCGGCATCCTCGAGATTGGCGTCGTCATCGGTCAGATCGATCATCTGCACCGCAGCGTCAGCATCGATCGTGAAGCTGGTCGCGCCGACCGCATCGGCATTCGCCAACGCGTTCGACCCGAACGGGTCCGGGCCCGATACGATCAGGTCCGAAAATTGCCATGCACCGAAAATCGGCATCGTGCCCACCACAGCCTTTCGCCGCTCAGGCTGCGCGATAATCCTGAATATCGCGTCAACGATGTTGCTTTTGCGCGTGGCGGGGTCGTTTTGGGGCTGTTGGTCCGGGGGCGAACACGGCAGTCTGGGCCAAAATCAGGGCAGGGAGGTCGCATGTTTCTGAGCGTCTTCGATATCTTCAAGATCGGCGTCGGGCCGTCCTCGTCGCATACGATGGGGCCGATGGTGGCGGGCGCGCGGTTTCTCGACGCGCTCCGGGCCTCGCCTTTCACCGCGCATGGGGTGCGGGTGCGTCTGCACGGCTCGCTCGCCTTCACCGGCAAGGGCCATGCGACGGATCGGGCGGCGATCCTCGGGCTCGCAGGCGTGGTGCCCGAGAGCTACGATAACGATCTAGCCGAGAAATTGCTGGCCGCGAATGCGCGCGACCACCTGTTGAAGCCTGACGGATTGCCGCCTTTGGCCTTCGACCCCGAAGCCGATCTGATCTTCGATTACGACACGTCGCTGCCCGGCCACGCGAATGGCATGGTCATCGAGGCGCGCGACGCGCAGGGCGACGTGTTGATGCACGAGGTCTATTACTCAATCGGCGGCGGTTTCGTGCGCACCGAGGCCGAACTGGCCGCCGTCGACGATGCCGCCCGCGACGCGCCGAGCCCGGTGCCGTTCCCCTTCAAGACCGCCGAGGAAATGCTGGCGATGGCCCATGCCTCGGGGCAGAGCATCGCGCAGATGAAGCGGCGCAACGAGGCGCGCTTCCGCGGCCCGAAGGAGATCGACGAAGGTCTTGAGAAAATCTGGATCACGATGCGCGACTGTATGGAGCGCGGTCTGACCAGCGAGGGCGAATTGCCCGGCGGGTTGCGGGTGAAGCGCCGGGCCAAGGCGATCCATGAGAGCCTGAAGGCGGATTGGGGCCAGAACCTCGCACCGCCGCATCAGATCAATGACTGGATTTCGGCCTATGCGATGGCGGTGAACGAGGAAAACGCCGCCGGTGGCCAAGTCGTCACCGCGCCGACGAACGGGGCGGCGGGCGTGCTGCCTTCGGTGATCCGTTACTGGCTCGATCATGTGCCCTCGGCCTCTTCCGCGAAGATCCCCGATTTTCTGCTGACGGCAGCGGCTGTCGGCGGGCTGATCAAGACCAACGCCTCGATCTCGGGCGCCGAATGCGGCTGTCAGGCAGAGGTCGGATCAGCAGCGGCGATGGCGGCGGCGGGACTGGCCGCCGTGCTGGGAGGCACGCCTGAGCAAATCGAGAACGCGGCCGAAATCGCGCTGGAGCATCACCTCGGCATGACCTGCGATCCGGTGAAGGGGCTGGTGCAGGTGCCCTGCATCGAGCGCAACGGTCTGGGCGCGATCAAGGCGGTGTCGGCGGCCTCGCTGGCGCTGCGCGGAGACGGCACGCATTTCGTGCCGCTGGACGCGGCGATCGAGACGATGCGCCAGACGGGCCGCGACATGCACGAGCATTACAAGGAGACGAGCCTCGGCGGGCTGGCGGTGAACGTGCCGAACTGCTGAGGGTGCCTCATTCGTGCTGAGGGCTGCGCCCGACCTCGGGTGGGCGCATGCTCGCTAGGTGGTTTGCACTTTATCGTGCCACCTCTCTCGAAGGCCGAGCGCGCGCAGCTTGCGTAGATGCGCCCTCCCGGGGGGAGGTCGGGCGCGGCCCGGGCTGGTCGCCCGGGCGGGGCATCACTCCAAGGGAAGCCCTCAAAACACGCTCCCCCTTGACTTTTCGCGCCATCACGCGCATTTACCCCCAATCGCCGCGCTGCCGCGTGAGCAAGCCGCGCCCGAGAGAGGCGCATCGGCGATACCTCCCGAGTTCCCATTCACGCAGGGTTCTGACACGCAAGACCGGACCACGCGGGAAACGCCCGCCTGTCCCGAGGTCTGCGTCAACCTGCGCTCCGGACAATCCCGTCCGGGCTGATCGCTGTGCGCATCCCCGCGTTGGGAGCCTCGGCCATAAAGGATAGGCATTGTCCGATTTCTCTTCGCTGGGGCTCTCCCCGGCCATTCTCAAGTCGCTCGCACGCGCAAAATTCACCCAGCCGACCCCGATTCAGGAAAAAGCGATCCCGTTGGTTCTTGCGGGCCATGACGTGCTGGGCCTCGCCCAGACCGGCACCGGCAAGACGCTGGCCTTCGGCCTGCCGCTCATCGACAAGCTGATGGCGCAGCAGGGCAAACCCTCGCCCAAGACCTGCAAGGCGCTGATCCTCGCGCCGACTCGCGAGCTGGTGAACCAGATCGCCGACAACCTCGCGGGGCTCGTTCAGGGCACCAAGATGAACGTGGCCACCGTCGTCGGCGGCCAGTCGATCAACCGTCAGATCACCATGATGCATCGCGGCAACGACATTCTCGTCGCCACCCCGGGCCGTCTGATCGACCTGATGGATCGCGGCGCGGTCGACCTGCGCTACACCCGCCATCTGGTGCTCGACGAGGCCGACCAGATGCTCGACCTCGGCTTCATCCACGCGCTGCGCAAGATCGCGTCGCGCCTTGGCACGCCGCGCCAGACCCTGCTGTTCTCGGCCACGATGCCGAAGCAGATGGAGGAAATCTCGCAGGCCTACCTCACCGATCCCAAGCGCGTGCAGGTCTCGCCCCCCGGCAAGGCCGCCGACAAGATCACCCAGTCGGTGCACTTCCTCGACTCCAAGGCAGAGAAGGCCCGCAAGCTGCGCGATATCCTCTCGGCCGATATGGGTGCGCTGACGCTCGTCTTCGCCCGCACCAAGCACGGCGCGGAAAAGCTGATGAAGAGCCTGCGCGCCGACGGCTACAACGCGGAATCGATCCACGGCAACAAATCGCAGGGCCAGCGTGACCGCGCGATCAAGGGCTTCCGCGATGGCAAGGTCAACGTGCTGGTCGCGACCGACGTGGCCGCGCGCGGCATCGACATCCCGGGCGTGTCCTATGTCGTGAACTTCGACCTGCCGGACGTGCCGGACGCGTATGTCCACCGTATCGGGCGCACCGCGCGTGCCGGTCGCGAGGGCGAGGCGATCGCCTTCTGCTCGCCCGACGAGGCAGATAACTTCCTGCAGATCGAAAAGCTGATGAAAATCGAGATCCCGACCGCGAGCGGCGAACGCCCCTCTGCGGCCGTGCGCCCCTCCGCCCGCGCAGCCCGAGGCCGCGGTCGCGGCGGTCCGCGCTCTGGCGGCAACAAGGGTCGCGGCGGCAAGCCTCAGGGCAAACCGCAGGGGCAGGGTCAGCCGCAAGGTCAAGCTCAGGCCCAGGCGCGCTCGAAGCCCCGCGCCGAAGCCAAGCCCAAGGTAGATGCCGGTGGCAACGCCTCGCCGAAGCGGCGTCGCCCGCGTCGGCGCAATGCAGGCGCTGCATGAAATTGACACCGGGCCGCATCGCAAGATGCGGCCCGTTTCAGTTCCTCCGTCCGGTCCACGTGAGACGCGTCCGAACGATCCAACCGAAACGCATCCACAGCCGTCATCTGCAACGCTTCAATGTCATATCCAACGCGGCGGCGAAGCCTTTTGCAGAGAAGTCGAAGACGCCCACTTTCGGAATGGAGACGGCGAAGTTCGCGTTCCCGCCTGCCGCCTCGACTCGTTTTAGAGCGTTGATCGCAAGCTTGTCGGTGCTTTGATCCAGCCAGGCATATTGCCCTGTCGAACGCAGGCGGAATTTGCTCTGCCCGATCGTGATGGTCAGTCCGCTGGAGCGCGGCAGCCGTCGGTCGGCATAGACGGACAGCTCCGGTTGCCGGCCCGAGTGCTTCGTCACCGCGACATAGAGAAGCGAGCCATTCATCAGAATCCGCCGATCATTTGCCGTCGCTGTCCAGCAGGTCTTGATGGTGCCGTTTCTCTCTTCGAAAACGCTCCACTTCCCGACATTGCCGATGCTATCGGCGGCATAGGTTGGCGAGAGCGCACCGAGGGCGATCAGGGCGGCGCAGATAAGTACTCTGAGAAGACGGCTCACGCGCGTTCCTCCGACCAACGCAATTTACCTCGCCCACAGGGGGCGAGGTAAAAATAGCATAATTTTCGTCAGTTGGACTGAATTATGCGTCGGGGTGCCTAAGACAGAACGCAGGCGATCTCGCGGTTTGGCGGGTCACCCCACCTCCGCGAACACCTTCTTCAACGCCGTTTCCAGCTTCTCGAACATCTCGTCCATCTGAGACTCGGTCAGGATGAAGGGCGGGCACAGCACCACCGATTGCCCGAGCGGTCGGCAGATCAGCCCCTGATCGGTGCAGGCATTCGCGATGCGCTCCGAGACCGAGAGCGAGCCGTCGAAGGGCGTTTTGCTCTCGCGGTCCTTCACCGCCTCCAGCGCCCACATATAGCCCACGCCGCGCAGCTCGCCGATATTGGGGTTCTGCGCGATCTGGGCGAGGCTCGCTTCGAGGCGCGGGCTCAGGCGGCGGACATTCTCGGCCAGCCCCTCGTTCATCACCACGTCGATGGCCTTGAGCGCAATCGCGCAGCCGACCGGGTGGCCCGAGGCGGTGAAGCCATGGGGGAATTCCTCGATCGCCTCGGAGGCCGCCTGCAGGCGGTCCGACAATTCCGGCCCGAGGATCACCGCGCCCATCGGGAAGAAGCCGGCGGTGAGGTTCTTCGACGAGATGATCGCGTCGGGCTGGAAGTCATAGGTCTCGCAGCCCCACGTGTTTCCGGTGCGCCCGAAGCCGCAGATCACCTCGTCGGAGATCAGCGGGATGTCGTATTTCTTGAGGATCTTCGCGACCGCCTGGAAATAGCCTTTGGGCGGCGTGATCACCCCGCCCGCACCCATCACCGGCTCGGCGAAGAAGCTCGCGATCGTCTCCGCGCCTTCCTTGATGATCGTCGCTTCCAGCTCATTCGCGAGGCGCTGGGTGAACTGCTCCTCCGTCTCGCCGGGCTGCCCTTCGCGCCAGTAATGCGGGCAGGTGAGGTGCAGGAACCCCGGCAGCGGCAGGCCAAATACCGAATTATAGGGCTTGCCGGTCATCGAGGCCGAAACCGCCGTCACCCCATGATAGGCGTTCTTGCGGGTCAGGATCTTGCGCTTCTGCGGCTTGCCCTCGGCCCCATGCAGGAACCACAGCATCTTGACCATCGTGTCATTCGCCTCGGAGCCGGAGTTGGTGTAGAACACCTTGCCGTCGGCGAAAGGCGAGACCTCGATCAGCTTCTCGGACAGCATCACCGTCTGATCCGACATCCGCCCGAAGAAGGCGTGATAACCGGGGAAGCGCGCATATTGCGCCTGCGCGGCCTCAATCAGCCCGGGGTGGTCGAACCCCGCGACCATGTTCCAGAGCCCAGAATTCGCGTCGAGATATTTCCGCCCCTCGGTGTCGACGATGTACGGCCCCTCGCCATGGGTCACGACGACCGCGCCGCGATCGTGGATCGTGGGCAGATCGGTGAAACCGTAGAAGCTATGCGCATCGGCGCGGGCCTGCCAGCTTTGGTCTTTCATCTCGCGACTCCTCCGGGATGGGCGATGGATGAAAGCGAGGCTATCCGCGGCGCGGTCGGCGTCAATGGTCCGCGATGTCTCAGGATGCCACATGGCTTGCGCGCCGGGGCGGGGCAAGGCAGTCTGCGCCTCAAGCCTTACCGCCTCCCCGATCACGGAGCCTCCCATGCCCGCCCCCAATCCGCGCATCAGCCTTTGGGCGGTCGAGGTCTTCGTGGCCACGGCGGAGGAAGGCGCGACCACCGCAGCCGCGCGCCGCTTGGGCGTTTCGGCCTCGGCAGTCAGCCAGCAGCTTGCGGGTCTGGAGGGCGCTTTGGGTGCGGAGCTTGTGGACCGCTCGGCGCGGCCTTTCGCTTTGACGGCTGCCGGGCGGGCCTTCCTGCCTCATGCCGAGGCGATGCTGGACGAATTGGCCCGCGGTCGCGCCGGGGTGGGTCAGGCCGATCCGGCTGGGCTCACGAGTTTCCGGCTGGGCATGATCGAGGATTTCGAGGCCGAGGTGACGCCGCTCCTGCTGGCAGGCATGGCCGACGAGCTCAGCACCTGCCGCTTCGAGCTGGAAACCGGACCGAGCCACCGGCTGCTGTCGAAGCTCGAAGCGCGGGGCTTGGATGTCGCCGTCGCCGCCGAGCCGCAGGGCGCGGCGCTCGACGGGATCGAGCTGCACCCGCTTCTGACTGAACCGTTCCTCGCCATTCATCCCACCGATGCACCTGCGAAAAGCGATCCGTCGCTGCCGCTGATCCACTATTCCCAGCGCACGCTGATGGGCCGCCAGATCGCCGCGCATCTCGCGCAAACGGGCAAGGCGCCGCCGCATCAACTGGAACTCGATAGTTATCCTGCGATCCTAGCACTGGTCGCGGCCGGGCGAGGTTGGACGATCCTGACGCCGTCGGCGGTGCGCCATGCACCACGTGCGGGGCTGGCGCTCTCGCCGCTCGACGGGCCGCCGCTGACCCGGCGGATCGTGCTGGCGGCGCGCGACGGGATGATGGCCGATTGGCCCGCGAAAGTGGCTGCCCGCCTGCGGGCGCTGCTGCAAGAACGCGTGGTCGAACCGGCGTTGGAAGAAGCGCCGTGGCTGGACGGGACGTTGCGGGTCGAGGCGGGCTAGCGCCTCAGCCGATCCCCAGACCTGCCAGGGCGGCGGCCAATTCCTCGCGCGGCAGCATCATCAGGGCTGGCCCCTCCAACATGATCCGCACAGGCCCCGTCGCCCGGTTCGATGTGCCGACCCGCTCGGCGGGCGTGAAGCCGATCCCGTCCAGCGGCCATTGCAGCCCTTCCGAGCGCGCCTTTACCTCGCCGAATGGAAACAAAGAGACCCGCGTGCCTTCCGTCACATCCAGCGAGAGGGACGGCGGGCAGCGGAAGATCACCTCTTCCTCGGCCAGCATCACGACCCGGTGCGGCGTGCGGATCAGATCGGTCATCGCGGCCAGCGTGTGATCCAGCCGCATCCCGGTGAAGCCGAGCGCCAGAATGAACGGCGCTTTGATCCGTTGTAGGCATTTCGCGAAATCGGTGCTGTCCTGCTCGGCCACCGGATGCACCCGCGGGCCAAGTGTGGCGCGCGCCGCATCCGACAGGGAATCGAGATCGCCGATTACCGCTTCGGGCTCGAGACCCATCGCCAAGGCCCGATCTCCACCGCCATCTGCGGCCACAAGACAGGGGGCGATTGTCAACGCTTCGTCAACATCCGCATGGTTAACTGCGCCGGCGCCGAGAAGCGAAACCCCGGTTGACGAATGGACAATACTGCTAATCATGGGCTGATTGATGACGATTGTGGCAAAGAAAGACAATCGAGACCGGTAAAAAACCTTTCAAATGCCTTCTTTCGTCCACGCGAAAGAACCAGTTGGACAGGAATGTCGACGCATTGAGGTCCAATAGAAAGCGAGTGGTCCATGGTTGGTGCGAGCAAGATCCTGACCGTATCCTACGGCACCTTTTCGTGCACCTTGGAAGGATTTGACGAGCCTTTCAACACGATGAAGGCGATTGCGGAGTATTTCCGCGATCTGGCTGCCGACGACCGGTATTTCGGTGCAGAGCCGCCCCAGCCTGATGCGGAGATGCTTCACCGTATCGCTGAGCGCGAAATTCAGCGCCGGGTCGAAGCAAAAATTCAAGAAAACGGCGTGGTTCTGCGCCAGCAAGACACCCTTCTGGGTGGCGAGGCTACAGCCGACGAGGCGCCCGCACCCGCTCAGGAAGAGCCGCTGGTGACGTCGGACGCGCCGCAAGAAGCTGCGCCTGCCGCCGAAGCGCCCGTGCAGCCGGAGGTCGCCGAGACGCCCGAGCCGGCAGCCGCGCCCGAACCGGTCGCAGCGGAGCCCGAAGCCGAGGTTGCGGCGCATCACGCCGAACCCGAAGCAGGCTTCGCGCAGCCGGAAACCGTCGCCGCCAAGCTGCAGCGCATCCGCGAAGCCGTGGCCCGCGCCCGCGTGGTTCAGGCAGATAGCTTCGCCGAGGAAGACGAGCCCGTTTCCGTCCCCGAGGGGCTTCTGGACCGCTTCGAGACCGAACCGTCGAGCGAAGCGGAAGATTTCGGCTATGACCTCGACATTTCCGGCCCGCTGAGCGCCGAGGAAATCGAACCCGAAGCCTCCGAACCCACGCAGCCCGAGGCCGAGATGCCCGAGGCGGAGGTGGCAGAAGAAGCCTCGGCAGACGCCGCGCTCGAACAGATTTCGGAAGAAAACGAAGAAGTAGCGGAAGTTGCTCGCGAAGACGTCGTCACCGAGGAAGCGCCCGTCGCCGAAACGGAGGAGACCGAAGCCGAAGACATCGTAGCAGCCGAAACCGTTGCCTCGGAAGAGGACGCTGCCGACGAAGCCGAAGCCGCGTTTGGCCCCACCGACGATCACATGCAGCGCCGTCAGGCAAACCGCCGCGCGCGCCGTTCGGCCAAGCGTGCCAAGCGCATCGCCGCACTCAAGGCCGCAGCCGAAGAACTCGGTGCGACCGAAGAGGAAACGGTTGAGCAGGCCGAGGACCAAACCGAAGAGACCTCGGCTGATACCACCGTTGAGGCCGACGCGCCCGCCGCGCCGCGAATGCGCGCGCGTGTGATCAAGGTGCGCCGCCGCGAAACGATCGAAGCCGCGACTGCGGAGGTTGCAGCGGACGCTTCGGAAGAGCTTCCGGCGCAGACCGACGACGCGGCCATGGCAGACAGTGCAGAGGATCAGGCGATCCCGGCTGCCGAGCAGATCGAGGGCGACGGCGCGCAACAGGCATCCGAAGTGGCTGCCGAAGCCGAGCAAGAGGTGGAAGCCGAGGCCGAGCTGGAAGCAGAAGCCGAGGATGACGACCTCGCCGCACGTCTGGCGGCCGAATTGAGCGAAACGACGGAGGAGGCCAGCCCTGCTCCGGTCGCGCCGCAGGCAGAGCAGCCGCAGGCGCAGGACGAAAGTGATCGCGACAGTCGGATGCCGGGGCGCCTCTCGCCCGAAGCCGAAGCTGATCTCATGCGCGAACTCGCCGCGCTGCAGATGGAGAACCTCTTCACCGGCGCCGAAATCGAGACGGCTGACGAAATCCCGGAAGAGGCGGTTGCGCAGGCAGATGTTTACGAAGACCTGGAGCTGCCCGATATCGACCTTTCCGATCTGGAAGACGAGTCGGTCGACGCGCCGCTGGTTCTGACGCAAGACGAGGCCGCCGCGCCCGAAGCGGAAGAGCCCGAGGCAACCCCGGCAACCGCATCGCTCGAGGCGCAAAACGTGCTGGTTCTGGGCAATGCGATCATCGCCGAAGAGGCGGAAGCCGAAGCCGAGACGTCGGAAGACGACACCTTGGCCGAAGCTGAGGCCGAAGATATCTCCGCCGACGTCTTCGCACCCGAGTTTGAAGCCGAGACCGCAGAAGAGGCCGAAGCGGAGGCAGAGGCCGAAACCGTCGAAACCGCCGACGCGGAAGACACGGAAGAGGCAGAAGCCCCGACCGAGGTTGCCGCACGCGAGGCCGCGTCGCTTTCCGAGGAAGATACCGACCGCGAAGCCGAGGTGGATCGCCTTCTGGCCGAGGCCGACAAGCAGGCTGAAGTCGTTGAAACCCGCCGCCGCTTCTCCGCGATCGCGCATCTCAAGGCCGCCGTCGCCGCGACCGTTGCGGATCGTCTTGCCAAGGGGCAGGACACCGCGAAAGGGGGCGTCGAGGACGAGAA
>NZ_DFRG01000271.1:0-12012 GCF_002378135.1 Thioclava sp. UBA3469 | reverse complement strand
GGGGGCGTCGAGGACGAGGACGGGTCCGAGCCCTACCGCGCCGATCTGACCCAGGCCGTGCGTCCGCGCCGTCCGGTCAGCTCGGGCGAAACGGTATCGCGCCGTCCCGATCCGTTGCGCCCCGCGCCGCTGGTGCTGGTTTCCGAACAGCGCGTCGACGCAGAAGAAGCCTCGGAGGTCGAGGAGGTCGAGCAGCCCGCGGCTCAGCCCGCCGCCGCGATCCGTCCGCGCCGTGTCTCGGCAGGTCAATTCGCCGTTGCCCAAGGCGACGAATCCGAAGCCACGCCGATGAACCCCGAGCAGGCGACCAGCTTCGCCGAATTCGCGGAAAGCCTCGGCACGCAGGGCCTCTCCGATCTGCTGGAAGCCGCCGCCGCCTATACGTCGGCCGTGGAAGGGCGCCCGCATTTCTCGCCGCCGCAGATCATGCGCAAGCTGTCCGTCATGGACGATGCGGCTGACGTGCCGCGCGAAGAGCGGATGCGCGTCTTCGGCCGCCTGCTGCGTCAGGGCAAGATCACCAAGGTGAAGCGTGGCCAATACGCGATCACCGAAGCCTCGCGCTACTGGGACGAGGCGAAGATGGCCTCGGGGCAGTAAGCCCGGCGACAGATCAGAAGGGGCGGTCCTGCGGGGCCGCCCTTNNCGAATACGGCCCCGGCCAGCACGGTCAGCGCCGCAAGGGCAAGCTTTCGGACTTCGGTCTGCAGCTGCGCGCCAAGCAGAAGCTGAAGGGCTATTACGGCGACGTCACCGAAAAGCAGTTCCGCGCCACCTACAAGGATGCCACCCGCATGAAGGGTGACACCGGCCAGAACCTGATCGGCCTGCTCGAGCGCCGCCTGGACATGATCGTGTACCGCGCCAAGTTCGCACCGACGATCTTCGCTGCCCGCCAGATCGTGTCGCACGGCCACATCAAGGTGAACGGCGTGAAGTGCAACATCGCCAGCCGTCGTTGCGACGTTGGTGACGTGATCTCGCTGGGCGACAAGGCCAAGGAAATGGCCCTGATCATCGAAGCACAGAGCCTGCCCGAGCGCGAAGTGCCCGACTACGTCGCCCAGGAAGGCAACGATTCGGTCACCTTCATCCGCGTGCCTTCGCTCGACGAAGTGCCCTACCCGGTGCAGATGGAACCGAACCTGGTGGTCGAGTTCTACTCGCGCTGATCGGTTAGCCGGTTACGAAACAGCAAAGGGCGGTCCTGCGGGGCCGCCCTTTTTCATTGGATCAATAAAGCGGTGCGCGCAGGCACTGGATCAGCACGCGCGCGCCGGGGGCGATCAGCGCGTCGGGGAAGTCGTAATCGGGATTGTGCAGGGCAGGGCGGTCGCCCGCGCCCAGAAGCGCCATCGCGGCGGGACCGTGATCGGCGAAACGCCCGAAATCCTCGGAGGCGCGCATCGGCAGATCGGTTTCGGTGGTTTCGATACCTTCGGCCTTAAGCGCCGCGCGCAGGATGGCGTTCGCTTCAGGAGCGTTTTCGCAGTGGCGGAAGATATCGTGATAGGTGATCTCGCGCTCCAGACCGTGCGCATCGGCAGCCTTTTGCACCATCGCCTCGGCTTTCTCCACGAGCCCCGCCATCCCCGCATCGCGCTGGGTGCGCAGGGTCGCCCACAGCTCTGCCGCGCCGGGAGCGACGCCGAAGGCGGGCTCGCCGAGCCGCGCATGGGTAATCGTCACGCGCGCGAAATCGGGATCGCTCTGGTGCAACTCGTTGCCGAGCGCCGTCAGATCGCTCAACAGCCGGGCCAAAGCCGGGGCGGGGGAGCGACCGCTTTCAGGCAGCGAGGCATGGGCGGTCCACCCGGTGAGCGTGATTTTCATACCGCGCGAGGCGCAATTCATCACCCCGTCCTGCAGCGCCGCCGCCCCGAAGGGCACGCCGGGCATGTTGTGCAGCGCGAAGGACAGATCGGGCGCGATCTCGGCAAAGCGCGGATCGGCGATCACCGCCGCAGCCCCCGCGCCCGTCTCTTCGGCGGGTTGGAATAGCAGGATCGCGCGGCCGCGGATGGGACGATTGCGCGACAGCCAGCGTGCCACGCCTGCGAGAATCGCCATATGCCCGTCATGGCCGCACAGATGCCCCTTGCCGGGAAAGTTCGACCGGTAGGGCGGCGTGCCGGTCTCGTGGATCGGCAGCGCGTCCAATTCGCAGCGCAGGAGAATCGTCGGGCCGGGCTCCGCCCCCTCGTAGATCGCGGCGACCCCGTGCCCGCCAAGCTCGGTCAGCGTCCGGTCGGGGGCGGTCGGCAGCAGCATCGCGACGACCCGCGCGGCGGTGTCGCGTTCCTCGCCGGACAACTCGGGGTCCTGATGCAGACGGTGCCGCCACGCGGTCAATTCCGCGATGTCGGAATTGGTCAGACTGTCGGGCGGGAGGGGGCAGGGCGCGCTTGTCATCGGGCTAATTTGCCCGTTTTTCGGCGCGCCCGCCAGAGGGTGTCACGGCTGCGACGGATCGTCGGGATCGTCCTTGCCGACGCCTTTGAAGATCGGCTTGAGCGGCGCGATCCACAGCAGGCCAAGCACGACATAGACGCCGAACTCGGCCCAGATCGGCAGCCGCCCCCAGCGCGCGCCCGCCCAGTTCACCACCGTCACCGCGACGACGATATAGGCGGGCAGCCCCACGACGAGGGCCAGCAGCGAGAGGCGGCGTCGGGCCTTGTAGCTCAGCGCCATCGGATCAATCCGCGAAGGGATCGGTCACGAGGATCGTGTCGTCGCGCTCGGGCGAGGTCGACAGCATCGCGACCGGGCAGTCGATCAGCTCCTCGATCCGGCGGACATATTTGATCGCCGCTGCCGGAAGGTCGGCCCAGCTACGCGCGCCTTCGGTCGATTCGGCCCAGCCTTCGATCTCTTCATAGACGGGCACGCAGCGCTTCTGCTCTTCCGCGGCGGTCGGCAGGTAGTCGAGCGTCTCGCCGTCGAGCTCATAACCGGTGCAAATCTTGATCGTCTCAAAGCCGTCGAGCACGTCGAGCTTGGTCAGCGCGATGCCGTTCACGCCGGAGATCGCGCAGGTCTGGCGCACCAGCGCCGCATCGAACCAGCCACAGCGGCGCTTGCGGCCCGTGACGGTGCCGAATTCATGGCCGCGTGTGCCGAGGCGGTTGCCGTCTTCGTCGTCCAGCTCGGTCGGGAAGGGGCCTTCACCGACACGGGTGGTGTAGGCTTTGACGATGCCGAGGACGAAATCGATCGCGCCCGGGCCCATACCGGTGCCCGCTGCGGCCTGACCCGCGACCACGTTCGACGAGGTCACGAAGGGGTAGGTGCCGAAATCGATATCCAGCAGCGAGCCCTGCGCGCCTTCGAACAGGATGCGCTTGCCCTGCTTGCGCTTCTCGTTGAGCACTTTCCAGACGGGGGCTGCGTATTTCAGGATCTCGGGCGCGACTTCCTTGAGCTTCGCGATCAGCGCGTCGCGGTCGATCGCCTCGATGCCGAGGCCCTTGCGCAGCGGATCGTGGTGCTGCAGCGCGCGGTCGACGCGGGCTTCCAGCGTCGCGTCGTCCGCGAGGTCCGCCACGCGGACCGAACGGCGACCCACCTTATCTTCATAGGCCGGGCCGATGCCGCGACCGGTGGTGCCGATCTTGGTGCCCTTCGAGGCCGCTTCCTCGCGGGCGCGATCGAGCTCGCCGTGAATCGGCAGGATCAGCGGGGTGTTTTCCGCGATCATCAGCGTCTCGGGGGTGATCTCGACGCCCTGATCGCGGATCTTCTCGATCTCTGCGAGCAGGTGGAACGGGTCGAGCACGACCCCGTTGCCGATCACCGAAAGTTTGCCGCCCCGCACCACGCCCGAAGGCAGCGCGTTGAGCTTGTAGACCTTGCCGTCGATCACGAGCGTATGGCCCGCGTTATGACCGCCCTGAAACCGCGCGATCACATCCGCGCGCTCGCTGAGCCAGTCCACGATCTTGCCTTTCCCCTCGTCACCCCATTGGGCGCCGACGACGACGACATTGGCCATTGCTCTCTCCTTGGCAGGTGTAAAACCGCGCGAGGTATAGCGGCTGAGCGCGCGGTGCGAAAGCCCGCATTTGCGAGAGGTGGTTCGCTCTATTCACGCGTGACGCGCGCGCGAGGGGGCAGGCGCCTCCGGCGGGGATATTTGGGCCAAAACGAAGGGGAGGGCGGATGCAGGCTGCGCGGCTGTGCCGATTTGACCCCGCGAAAGCCGAAAATACACCTCTGCGGCCTTGCACCCTCAGTCTCATCCGCCTAGATAGGCGCGTCGCAAGAAAGAAGGCCCGACCCGTTCATGGAAAACGTCGTTCTCTCGATCCATCTGATCCTCGCACTACTGCTGATTGGCGTGGTGCTGCTGCAACGCTCCGAAGGGGGTGGCCTCGGCATGGGGTCGTCCAACAGCTCCGGCGGCGGTGTCGGCGGGCTGATGACCGGTCGGCAGGCGGCCAATGCGCTGACTCGCGTGACCTGGGTTCTGGCCGCTGGCTTCTTCGCGACCTCGGTGACGCTGACGGTTCTGGCCGCGCAGAAAGCGGGCAGCAGCTCGGTGCTCGATAGCGCCGCGCCCGAGCAAAGCGCACCGGCAGAGACCGCGCCGGCGAATGACACGACCGGCTCGACGCCGTCGCTCGATGTGGTGATGCCGCCGCCGGCAAGCGGGTCGGATGCCTCGACCGGCGGAAACGCGGGCGAAACCACGACGGATACGCAAAGCGGTCCGGTTACGCCGCCCGCCGCCAACTAAGCCGTCACTTCAGCCGGTAATCGGTTCGCACCCACAAAACGTTGCGGGTGCGTCCTATCCAAACTCAATAGCTTGCGGTCTGGTTGCGGGCAGGCCGCGAATCGTGTAAGCATTAAATCCCGTGATCCTGACCCTCTTTGGGGCAGGGAAACCATTCGAATTTCGCAGATCACGGGGGTCTTCATGGCACGTTATGTCTTCATTACCGGCGGCGTTGTCTCGTCGCTCGGCAAGGGTTTGGCATCCGCCGCCTTGGGGGCATTGCTGCAAGCACGCGGCTTTTCGGTTCGGCTGCGCAAGCTCGACCCGTATCTCAACGTCGATCCGGGCACGATGAGCCCGTTCGAGCACGGCGAGGTCTTCGTCACCGATGACGGGGCCGAGACCGATCTCGACCTTGGCCATTACGAACGCTTCACCGGCGTCTCGGCACGCAAGACCGACTCGATCTCTTCGGGGCGGATTTACACCAACGTGCTCGAGAAGGAGCGCCGCGGCGAATATCTGGGCAAAACCATTCAGGTGATCCCGCACGTCACCAACGAGATCAAGGACTTCCTCGATGTCGGCGATGACGAGGTCGACTTCATGCTCTGCGAGATCGGCGGCACGGTCGGCGATATCGAGGGCCTGCCCTTCTTCGAAGCGATCCGCCAGTTCAGCCAGGACCGCCCGCGCGGCCAGTGTATCTTCATGCACCTCACGCTGCTGCCCTATCTGGCGGCGTCGGGCGAGCTGAAGACCAAGCCGACGCAGCACTCGGTGAAGGAACTGCGCTCGATCGGCCTGCAGCCCGACGTGCTGGTCTGCCGTTCGGAGCAGCCGATTCCGGAGAAAGAGCGCGGCAAGATCGCGCTGTTCTGTAACGTGCGCCCCGAGGCGGTGATCCCGGCCTATGACCTGAAGTCGATCTACGAGGCGCCGCTGGCCTATCACCGCATGGGCCTCGATCAGGCGGTGCTGGACGCGTTCGGCATCTCGCCCGCGCCGAAGCCGGAACTGAGCCGCTGGGAAGACGTGATGGACCGTCTCGACCATGCCGAAGGCGAGGTGCGCGTCGCGATCGTGGGCAAATACGTCCAGCTGGAAGACGCCTACAAGTCGATCGCCGAGGCGCTGACCCATGGCGGCATGGCGAACCGGGTGCGCGTGAAGGCCGAGTGGATCGACGCGGAGATTTTCGAGAACGAAGACCCCGCACCCTATCTGGAGAACTACCACGCCATCCTCGTGCCCGGCGGCTTCGGTGAGCGAGGCACGGAAGGCAAAATCCGGGCGGCCCAATTCGCGCGCGAAAAGGGCGTGCCTTACCTGGGCATCTGTCTGGGGATGCAGATGGCCGTCATCGAGGCCGCGCGGAACCTCGCGGGCGTCAGCGATGCGGGCTCGGAAGAATTCGACCACGAGGCGGGCAAGAAGCGCTTCACCCCGGTCGTCTATCACCTCAAGGAATGGGTGCAGGGCAACCACCGGGTCGAGCGCAAGGTGACAGACGACAAGGGCGGCACGATGCGTCTGGGCGCCTATTCGGCCTCGCTGAAAGAGGGCTCGAAGGTCGCCGAGGTCTACGGCTCGACCGATATCGAAGAGCGTCACCGCCACCGCTACGAGGTCGACATCAAGTACCGCGAGCCGCTGGAAAAATGCGGCATGACCTTCTCCGGCATGTCGCCCGATGGCCGCCTGCCCGAGATCGTCGAGCACAAGGACCATCCGTGGTTCATCGGCGTGCAGTTCCACCCCGAGCTGAAATCGAAGCCCTTCGCGCCGCACCCGCTGTTTGCGGGCTTCATCAAGGCCGCGCGGGATCAGAGCCGGTTGGTGTGAGGAAGCAAGGTAAGTAACGTCTTTCGGGGGGCGATCGCAGAGATGCGGTCGCCCTTTTCTGATGCAGATTTACGCTTGGGAAGTCTGCAGGGACAAGTCGCAGCTCCCGGATCAATTCTGGGTTGCAGCAGGGGGAGGATTTTCTGGCGATTGTGCAACAGGTACCGCTTTTCTGTGAAAACCTCCTGCGTTCTGCGTCCTAATGATTGCGCAAAATACTATGAATTCTAACCAGTTCCGCGCGTTTTTTATAGGTGCGGGGTGCTCGGATCGAAACGCTCCGTGCTGTCTGACTTCCAGGGCGACCTGGCCCGTATTTTTTGCGAGTGACATCTGTGAAACTGCTCCAACTCCTTTCAAGGTATGCCTGAGATGAACAAGACTGCACTGGCGCTCATCGCTTTGTTCGCCTTTCCCGCCCTCGCTCAGAGTGAGCCTTCTTTTTATGTCTCCGGTGCGATCGGCACGATCGGCGGGGGCATGAAGACCTCGGACGATCTGGCCGGCAATCCGCCTACGGCCCCGCATGGGGCGATGGGTGGTCTCGACACCGGGTCAAAGCGAAGCTTTGCACTCGCCGTCGGTTATCAGCTCGACCCTAATCTTCAGGTCGAGGTTAGCTATGGGAAATATGAATACGGCGACACTGACTGGGGAACCGATTTCTCCGGCACCTACAATGGAGCTACCGCAACGCCCTTTTCTGGCAAGCTCAGCTCGGATGTGCTCTTCGTCGGCGTCAATTACTTGGAGGACTTCGCACCGAACTGGAATTGGCAAGTCGGCGCGGCCGTTGGCATGGCGCGCAACAAGTTCCACCGTGCTGCGGAAGGCACTTATGCGGAAGTTCGCTCCAACGCGCAGAACGAGTTTGCCTTTAAGGTCAGCGCGGGCCTCGGCTACAAGCTGAGCGAGCACCTCAAGGTGCTGGGCAATGTCGACCTGGTGAGTCTCGGTCGGTTCGAATCCGCCAAGCAAAGGGACGTGGACTGGAGTTCCACTCCGAACCCGATTGCGCCCTACAAGTTCGACACGAATCTTCAGCCTGTCGTGAGCCTCGGACTGTCCTACAGCTTCTGAACTGTTGGTCTGCGAGATGACCGTTGGCCCGGAGCAGAAAGGCTTCGGGGCAACGGTTTTCTGACGTTCAGACCAAAAAGCCGCGCTCAGCTTTGCGCGGCTTTTTTCTTTTTCTTCTTCGAGGGTTTCGGCGCGGGTTTCTCGGCTTTGCCGCCGCCGCGGGCGGGGTCGATGTGACGGGCAAGCTCGGCCGGGTCGAGGCGTATCAGCGCCTGAATATAGCCCGAGGCCGCGTCGAGCAGCTCGCATAGGGCCGCCGCGCGCGGATCGGCGCTTCGGGCTTCCAGTGCGGACAGGTGGTCACGCGCGGGGCCGATGACGCGGCGTTCGCGCTCGGCCAGCATCAGGCGTGCCAGTTCCCACGGCTCGGTGGGCGCCACGAAGAAATCCTTGCGCGAGCCCGGCGAGCGCGCGGCCTGCACGAGACCCGCATCGCGCAACTCTTTCAACGCGGTTGAGACATTGGAGCGCGACAGCCCAAGCTGCGTTACGAGATCGTCGGCCGAGGGCGCTTGCGCCGCGCGCCAGATCGCGCCGAGGCAGCGGCCTGCGGGGCGGGAAAATCCGAAACGGGGGGCGAGTTCGGCGAAGGCTTCGGGCAGTTCGGTTTCACTCATGCATCCATCCTCTGCCGCCTATTTTCGCCGTCGGTTACGCGCCGGGTCGGCGCGCCGCGGACAGCCCCGCGATCAGCGCGGCCTCCCCGTCGCCCAAAGTGACCTGCGCGCCCTGCGCTTGCAAGCCGCGGGCGCAAATTTCCGACCAGCCGGGGGCAGAGGCGGAGGACAGCGCGAGCACGGTTTGCCCGAGCCACCACGGCTTCGCCGCGGCGAGTTCCGCGCCAAGCACGGCACCGGCGGCGCGCGGGGCGGGGCGTCCGAGGCTGAGCGGCGCCAATTCGCGGGCGAGGCGTTCGGGGCGCGAGAGCGTATCGGCAAGGGCTGCGTCGAACCCGTCGCCTGCCTCCAGCGGCGCGCCAAGCGCGGCTAGCATCGCGGCGGAACCTGCGCGCATCGCGCTGACCACTTCCCCCGCCGAGATATGCGCCCAGATCGCGCTTGCGCCGCAGATCCAGATCACGCCATCGAATTGCGGGAGGCCTGCGAGGATACCGGCGATCCGGGCCGCTTCGGGGGCGGTGACCTCGGTGCCGTCGCTGTCTTGGATCAGGCCGGGCAGGGCGGGATAGCTTTGCCCGCCGATTTCGGTCAGCGGCAGCGCGCCTTCGGGGCGCGGCGTGCAGGGCAGGGCGCGCGGGGTGGGGCCTGCAGTGGAGGCCGCCACGATCGCAGCGGCTCCGTCGGGCAAGAGCGGGCGCGCGGCGGGCCCGGATTTGCGGTCGCTCACCGCCCCGTCCGAGACATTTGCAGCGCGCCAGCGCCCGAATTCTTCCGTAAGTGCGATCCAATCAGCCATGGCGCATCAGATCGCACGGCGGTCTTGCGGGATCAACCCTGCGACAGGCAGGCGGTGATCGTGTCCGCCATTCCCTGCATCAGGTCCTCATAGAGGCCGGAGCCATAGGTCAGCGCGGTTCCCGAAGGATCGAGCGGCTTGCCGAGCGTCACCGGCGTCCCATCGACGAGGATTTCGACCATTTTCGGGTCGTGGTTCGCCTCCGGGAAAGCACAGACGGCATCCTTCGCCGAGGCCTCGGCGCGCAGGCTCACGAGATGGGCCGCGCCGGGGGTCGATGCATCGCTGGGCGAGAGCGCACCCATGATGGTCAGCCCGTAATGATCGGCCAGATAGCCGTAAGCTGCGTGATAGACGAGGAAGGGCTTGTCCGCGACCGGCGCAAACTCAGCCTTGAGCTTGGCGTCGAGCGCCTCGATCCGCGCCTGCGCCGATTTGGCATTGGCCGCGTAGGTGTCGGCATGTTCGGGATCGGCCTTGGAGAGGTCGTCGGCGATCAGGCCGAGCCAGAGCTTCGCATTGTCGGGGTCGAGCCACGCATGGGGATCGGTCATCTGATCGACCTCGCCTTGGTCGTCGTGCCCCGCCTCGGCGTGACCCTCGTCCTCGTCGAGATCGGCGCTGTGGTCATGCGGGTCCTGCGCCGAGAAACTGCGCACCGTCGTTCCGGGTGCGTGAAGCAGCTCGACCGATTGGCCCTTCACGCCGACGCCTTCGATCGCGCGTTCCAGCCACGGCGTCAGGCGCGGGCCGACCCAGAAGACGAGATCGGCATCCTGCAGATCGCGCGCTTGGCTTGGCTTTAGCTGATAGTGATGCGCGTCCGAATTCTGACCGAGCAGCACTTCGGGCTTGCCCAGATCGCCCATCACCTGCGCGACGAGCGACTGCACCGGGGGCACATCGGTGACGACGCTGGGCACTTCGGCTTGGGCGAGGGCGGGCAGTGCGGCAAGCGCGCTCACGAGAACGGGAAGGGTGGGGCGCATCGGATGTCTCCTGTCCAACTTGATCTGAGGAGCGGAACATGTATGTTATAAAATCACTCGTCAAGAAGAAATGTGATAAGGTAACGCTCTCGTGGGATCTTCGACCTCTTCCGCCAAGGCTTTCACGCCGCATGACCACAGCCGATGCGCCGGCACGACGCTGGCGCGCGCCGAGGCTGTCGCCGCCGAAAAGGGCGCGCGTCTGACCCCGGTGCGCAAGCGCGCGCTGGAAATTCTGCTGGAAGAGCATCGGGCTATGGGGGCCTACGAGGTACTCGACCGGCTCGCAGAGGATGGGTTCGGCAAGCAGCCGCCCGTGGCCTATCGCGCGCTGGAATTTCTCGTTGAACACGGTCTTGCGCATCGCGTGCGCCGCCTGAATGCCTTCGCCGCCTGCATGAGCCCGGGCGAGGAACATGCGCCGGTCTTCCTGATTTGCCGCAACTGTGGCGAGGTCGCGGAGGCAGGGCCCGAAGAGGGGGCCGAAGAGGTGCGCCGCGCGCTGCAGGGCGCGGCCGAGCGGCTGAATTTCCATGTCGAGCGGGCGACCGTCGAGGCGCTGGGGCTCTGCCCGAACTGCGCCGCTGAGGAGGCGCAATGAGCGAATTGATCACGGCGCAGGGCCTGAGCGTGCGCCATGGCGAGGTCGAGGTGCTTCACGGCGTCGACTTCACGATTTCCCCGGGCGAGATCGTCACCGTCGTCGGGCCGAACGGCTCGGGCAAATCGACGCTGATCCGCGCTCTGATCGGGCTGGAGCGCGCCGCGCGGGGCAAGGTGAACCGTCAGGCGGGGCTGCGGATCGGCTATGTCCCGCAAAAGCTGCATGTCGATGCGAGCCTGCCGTTGACGGTGCGCCGCTTCCTGTCGCTGCCCAAGCGCGTCTCGAACGCGCGGGCCGAAGCGGCGCTGGAACGCACCGGCGTGCCGCATCTGGGCGGGCGGCAGATTTCGCGGCTCTCGGGTGGGCAGTTTCAACGTGTGCTTCTAGCGCGGGCCTTGCTGTCGGAGCCGCAGATCCTGATCCTCGACGAGCCGACGCAGGGGCTCGACCAGCCCGGCACGGCAGGGTTCTACAAGCTGATCGAAGAGGTCCGTCAGGAAACCGGCTGCGCGGTTCTGATGGTGAGCCACGATCTGCACGTCGTGATGTCTGCCTCGGATCGGGTGATCTGCCTCAACGGTCATGTCTGCTGTCAGGGCACGCCGAAGGTGGTGGCCGAGGCGCCGGAATATCGCGCGCTGTTCGGGATGGGCACGCAGGGGGCCTTCGCGCTCTATCAGCATAGCCACGATCATGGCGAACATGCGGATCACGCGACCTGCAGCCACGATCACGATCACGCGCATGACGCGGCGCAGGACGACACTCAGACCCACGGGCAGGCGCATGTTTGACGATTTTCTTTTCCGCGCGGCGCTGGCCGGGATCGGCCTGACCTTCGCGACCGGGCCGCTTGGCTCTTTCGTCGTTTGGCGGCGGATGGCCTATTTCGGCGATGCGACGGCCCATGCCGCGATCCTCGGCGTGGCGCTGAGCTTCGCCTTCGGCATCTCGGTCTATCTGGGCACGCTTGGCGTGGCGCTGGCGATGGCGCTCACAGTGGCGCGGCTCTCGGGGCGCGGCCATGCGATGGACACGCTATTGGGGGTGCTCGCCCATTCCGCGCTGGCTTTCGGCCTCGTCGCGGCGTCGCTGCAATCGGGGCTGCGGGTCGATCTGTCGGCATGGTTGTTCGGCGATATTCTCGCCGTGTCGCGCAGCGATCTGGCCGTGGTCTGGGGCGGATCGGCGGTCGTCGTGGCGCTGCTGGCATGGCGCTGGCAGGGGCTACTGACCGCGACGATCAATGACGAGCTGGCGATGTCCTCGGGGCTCGACCCGCGGCGCGAGCAGATGGCGCTGACCATCGCGCTGGCGCTGACCGTGGCCGTGGCGATCAAGATCGTCGGCGCGCTGCT
>NZ_DFRG01000020.1:0-21714 GCF_002378135.1 Thioclava sp. UBA3469 | reverse complement strand
TGCGAAAACCGGCAGAAGCAGGGTGAGCAGCGTCAGCTCGAAAAGCACCGCGTGAGAGATCCGAATTGGCATAGTCTTACGGACATCGCCACGACGCCAGAGCAAGAGATGATCGAAGGCCAAGTTGAATAGGTAGTTCCAGGCAGTGGCCGCTGTTGCGCCAAGGACCACAAGCACGCCCATTTCCTCCATGGGATGACCGAAAGCCCAAGCGAAAAGCGGCGTCACGATGAGGAGGCCAATGAGTTCGAAACTCACGGCTTGGCGGATACGGTCTAAGGTGCTGCGCATGAAAAGTCTTCGTTAGGTCAGGCGGTCAAGCGTGCAGACCGTGTGCTCGGGCGGGGGAGGGGCGGGGTCTGCCTATGGTGGGTCTCGCGGGCTGGCTTTTCAAGCAGGGCTCGACGCTGGTCGCGCCGACCCGCAATCCAGCGGCTGGAAATACCTACCGATAGTCTGTCTTGTATCTTGTGGCTAGCTTTTCGCCTCAGGTGTCGGCATCAGTTTTCGAGGATGCGTTTCTGCTCGTTTTCTGATCTTCCGAGCATACTCTCAAATGCCAGCTTTCAAAGAGAGGGTGCTCAATGAACGGTATGTCACATCGCGAACCATGCACCCCGCCTTGCTCAGAGAAATTGAGATACCCGTATCCGCGACGACCAGATTCTGATGCTCGCGCTGACCGAACGAACTCCCTTTTCTCGGAACACGATGTGTGAGCAGAGAACGGGGAGCATTCACTTTCAGCTATCCCGATTTCAGGGCCTTGCATGCGGCGAGCACCCGTTGCGCCGACGCCTCAGATGAATCTCGGCGGATTGACCACTGGGTTCTCGTATAACATGCTGCCAGCAAAGCGGTTTCGTGCGCAGCTCCGCGTTCGCAGCGTCTCCTCATGGCCTCCCGATTGGCAGCAGAAAACCGATTTCATCTTCGATGGCCTTGATCATGACTGGCTTCATACGCCTTGACGCATGGGCCGTTATCGGAAAAGACTCGTTGAGTTTCGGTCGGTTCCTCATGCCGTTGTTCATCATGCCGTTGGGGAGCGAGGCCCCCACGCCTTTTGCGATCGCGAGCAAAGTGCCAGGCTGCTGCACGACGATCAGAGCGGGCGTGGGCATGCGGATTGCCCCCTTATCTTTGATCTCGTGAAGAACGCGGCAAAGCGTCTCGCTGGACATATCCAACAGCGAGGCGATGTCGCGCCGCGTGAGCGAAAGCGGCAAATGCGTATCGACCGTGCCCGACTGCGGAGGTAGCTGAGCGAACAACAGGGCCGCAACACGTTGAATAGTTCCCGTGCCGCGCAGGGATGACGCCCAGAGGCGTTCCTTCTCGAGCTGACGGACGGTCGCGGCGAGATAGCCTTTCTGCAACGTTGCGTGCTCTGACAGCAGTGTCTCAAAACTCGAACGCGTCATCCAGCACAGGGTAACATCCGTTGCCGCTTCCCAGGACAACTTGTTCTCAGCAGCCCCGATGTCGCCGACGATATCCCCAGGGCCGAGCAGGCTCAGAATATGCATTCTGCCGTCTACGGTCAGGTTGACAACCTTCACCGTTCCCGAGGCCAGAACCCCAATCGAGGCAGCGGGTTCGCCCTGGGCAAAGATGGTCGTGCCCGAAGGGAATCGGGCGACGTGTGTTCGCATTTCCAAGGCTTTCGCCGCGCACGCGTCAATCTCCCCGAAAAATCCAATTCCATCCTCCACGAACTGGAGACAGGTCGATGTTGGTGCGCAGGTGAGTTGACTATCAAGCAGCATGTAGACCTCGCCTAAATAATTGTTTTTTCAGGTCAGTCTTGATGACCTCCGCTGAAAACTTCCCGTCAACATAAGCGCAATCACAAGGATCGGTCCTGACATGGATCAGCGTGCCGAGCGCAATCAAGTCAGCAAAGGGCCTTCCTGATCCATGTAGGAGGGATCGAACTCTGCCTCGCTGATCAGCCGGTCGTAATCGTGGAAGGAAACGCGGCCCGAGCGAAAGGTGACCAGCCCAACCTCGCGCAGCTGGCGCAGCGCTCTGTTGACGTGTATCGCGCTGAGCCCCAGGGCATCGGCCAGATGATACTGCGTGAGCGGACAATCGAAGCCGCGCTTGTCTGCGACGCCGACAAAGGAGAGCCGTGCGCCAAGCTCGAGAAGAAAATGTGCGACGCGTTTATCCGCGCTGCGACGGCCAATCCCCACAAGATGCTCGACGACCATCGCCTCGTCGCGAGAGGCCGCCCAAAGTATGGCGGTCGCAAGCCGCGGTGTGGTCTTAAAAACATCGAGCAACTCATCCAGCCGCACTTCTGCCGCCTCGATCTCGACCACTGGCTCGAAGCTGTGATCGGAGGTGCGCAAAAGTATGCTGCGCAGGCCCAGGAAGTCACCGGGGACCTGAAAGTCGACGATCTGTCGCCCGCCATCGGGCTGAATCTTGTAGGAGGAGACCCATCCTTTCGAGAGAATATAGGTGGCGTGTTCGGATTGGCCCTGATGAACCAGATCGCGTCCCGCCGCGAACGAGCGGCGGTGGCGAAATAAGAGCTTCAGAGCCGTGCGTTCCTGATCCGTTAGGGTGACGAATGCCGCAAGCTTACGCGCGAGTGGTGTGTCTTCCATCCGTGGCTTGCTTTCCATTGGTCCCGGTCAGCACAGACCTGGTATCGCAAGCTTAAGCTGCTTTCGATCAGTCCAGCCGAAAGGAATTTCTGTCATATTGCATGTTGGCACCATTACCAGCCGGTGGCGACCCAAATCCCACAAGGAAAGGCCGAAACCAATGTCCTCGAAATCGGAATATGCAGGGATCGCTGCGCTGTCGATCTGCGAGGCGTTGCTCTTGGCGATGAACGATCGCGGTTTGCTGTCGGAGGCCGAGGTCGTCGGCGTGCTCGAAGATGCGGCCGCAAGTCATGAACACGCGGCTGCCGCATCTCTCGCAGGGGAGGCGCACCTGGCCACGGCAGAGCTGATCCGCGCAATCGTCGCAGGCGGAAATTCCGTGCGCAGGCTTTGACCGGGATTTAGGGTTCTTTCGAGAGCCGGAGTTAGCGCAACAATGCGAAGAGGTCCGCCCTTTTGATCTTCCTGAAATCGGTTCTTATCAGGGCGTGAGGCTTCGAAGTGCGAGCCGCATCTGCTTCTCGATCTCTATCAAAACGAAGAAAACGACGCCGATCAGGATGATCAATACGCCTTCGGGGACCGGCACGGCTTGTGTTCCGAACACCTTCTGCAAAGGGGGGACGTAGGTAATTGCGAGCTGGGCTGCCATGACGGTAAGCACGCAGCCCCAGATGATCGGCGTTCCTCGCGCAGCCGCCCAGGTGAGTGAGGTGCCGTGGATGTTGCGGATGAAGAAAAGATGGAAAATCTCGAGCACGACCAAGGTGTTCATTGCCATCGTCTGCGCCAGGACGGACGGGTAGCCCCGGTCGGTGGCGTAGAAGTAAACCCCGAAAACCGCCATCAGGAATAGCGACGAGACGAGCACGATGTGCCAGATCAGTTGACCCGTCAGCAGCGGCGCGGCGCGCAGGCGAGGCGGCCGGCGCATGGTGCCGGGCTCGGACGGTTCGAAGGCGAGCGCGACGCCCAGCGTCACGGCGGTGATCAGGTTTACCCAGAGGATTTGCACCGCCGAAATCGGCAGTGTCATGCCGGCAAAGAGCGCTGCGACAATCGTCATTGCCTCGCCAGCATTGGTGGGTAGTGTCCAGCTGATGACCTTTTTGATATTGTCATAGACCGTCCGGCCCTCGCGCACTGCTGCGGCGATAGACGCGAAATTGTCATCGGCGAGCACGATTTCGGCGGCCTCCTTGGCTGCCTCGCTGCCCTTTCGCCCCATGGCGATCCCGGCATCGGCGCGCTTGAGCGCCGGTGCGTCATTGACCCCGTCTCCGGTCATGGCGACGGTCAGCCCCTGCGATTGCAGGGCTGTTACGAGCCGCAATTTGTGGGCCGGAGAGGTGCGCGCGAAGATGTCGGTCTTCACGGCCGCGTCGGCGAGTTCGGCGTCGTCCATCGCTTCGATATCCGCGCCGGTGAGAACGCGCTCGGCGTTCTTCAGCCCGATTCTTCCGGCGATGGCGCGCGCCGTGGCGGCATGGTCGCCGGTGATCATCTTCACTTGGATACCCGCGGCATGACAGTCGGCGACGGCGTCTATGGCTTCGGCCCGCGGGGGATCGATCAGACCGATCAGGCCGACGAAGGTCAGCTGCCCCTCCAGGTCAGCCGATATCAGTTCGGCGTGGCCCGCAGACACCGCGCGTGTGGCGATCGCGATCACCCGCTGGCCTTCGGCAGCGAGCTCCTCGATCGCTGCGTGCCAGTGATCGACGTGCAGCGGCTCCGTGCTGCCGTCGGCGCTGCGCTGGTCGGCGCAGAGTGCAAGCACCGCTTCGGGGGCGCCCTTGACGTGGATGCAGGCGTGGCCTTTGCGGTCGCGGTGCAGCGTGGCCATGTAGCGATGCGCGGCATCGAAGGGGATTGCATCGGCACGGGACCATTCGCGGAAGGGCTCGGGCCCGTCTCGAGTGACCTTGCCGGCGAGCGCCATGAGCGCGCCCTCCATCGGGTCGCCCTCGACACGCCAGCCTTCGGCATGGCTGTGCAGCAGCGCATCGTTGCAAAGCGCCGCGGCGCGGGCGAATTCCATCAGCACCGCGTGGTCGTCCGGGTCGATATCGGCATCGCGCCAGCGCACCGCGCCTTCGGGAGCGTAACCGTTGCCCATCACGGAATAAACGTGCTCGGTCGCGGCGAGTGAGGCCACCGTCATTTCGTTGCGCGTCAGCGTTCCGGTCTTGTCCGAGCAGATCACCGAGACTGCGCCCAGCGTCTCGATCGCCGGCAGGCGGCGAACGATGGCGTTGCGTCGGGCCATTGCCTGCACCCCGACAGCGAGGGTGATCGTCAACACTGCTGGCAATCCCTCGGGAATCGCAGCTACCGAGAGGCCGACGATGGCCATGAACAGGTCGGAAAACGGCAGGTGGCCGACGAAGTAGCCGTAGGTCAGGAGTGTCGCCGCCACCATAAGGATGAAGACCGTCAGCCAGCGGGCGAAGCGGTCCATTTGCGCGACGAGCGGCGTCGTCAGCGTCTCGACCCGGCTCAGCATGCCGCTAATCCGGCCAATCTGGGTCTGTGCGCCCGTCGCCACGACGACGCCGCGTCCCGCCCCGGCGGCCACCAGCGTGCCCGAGAAGAGCATCGAATTCCGGTCGCCCAGCGGCGCATCCTCCGCGACCGATGCGGTGCCCTTGTCGACCGGCACGGATTCGCCGGTCAGGATCGCCTCCTCGGCCTTCAGCCCCCGGGCCGAGATCAACCGAAGATCGGCTGTCACCCGATCACCCGCCTCGATCAGCACGATGTCGCCGGGCACCAGATCGGCCGCCTCGAGGGTCTGTCGGCGTCCGTCGCGCAGCACCGCCGCGCGCGGCGCCAGCATATCCCGGATCGCGGCCATTGCTTGCTCGGCGCGACCTTCTTGGACAAAGCCGATCACCGTGTTGACGATTACCACGGCAAGAATCACACCCATGTCCAGCCAATGCTGAAGAGCCCCCGTCACCGCGGCGGAGGCGAGCAGCACATAGATCAGCACGTTGTGGAAGTGCGCCAGGAAGCGCAACAGCGGGCTTCGTCGGGGCGGTTCGGGAAGCCGGTTGGGACCGTGCGCGACCCGGCGATGCGCGGCTTCCTCGCTGCTAAGTCCTTCCGCCCTGGCTGAGACCGCCTGAAGGGCTTCACTTGGGGGCAGTGCATGGAGCCTCGAGATGATATGCTGCTCTTCCGCCAGAAGCCGGGTGTCGACTGGGTGAAGATTCGCCGGGCTTGTCGATGGAGGATAGGACGTGGAAGGCATGGGGGTCCTTGTCGCGTCGCAAGAGATGTCAGGTTCAATCAGGTCTGCAAGAAACTCGGCAATCATCATGTGGCAAATTGCATTTTCGGGCAACTCTACTGAAACGAGAGGGTTTACTACATCGTCGGTGCCTCAGCCGAAAATTCGCGGCCGTGCATCATGAGTTTCCTTCAGAGGTGTCGTGAACTCGATGTGCCCAGATCGGAGCATTGTTCGATGACGACAGGCACTCCTTTCTGCAGGACCCGAGACGGATAATCACAGAGACGAGACGCCATTCGAGTGACAGATCACGCGCTCCATCCCCTCCGTCGCGTTGCGTTGTGTCAATGTTGCCGCATCCCGCATCTGGTAGAAAGGAAGCCGCAAGCCAATAAGGGGTTGCCTTAACACAAAATATCTCGCCAAGGAGGTTTCGATGCCAGAATTGCATCCAAATTCGGCGCGCGACTTGTTGGTGGCGATGAGCCGCCCCAGAGACACTTCTTTGCATTTTCGTCACGTGATGGCCTGTCTCGACCATTCGCCGCAGTCGCGTCGGGTTCTGGCTGAGGCTGCGGCCATTGCCGAAGTCATGGGAGCCGAGTTAACGGTGCTTCGGGTGATGGAGGCCGGAACGGAGGCTATGCGACGTCCGGTCGATCCCGTCGATTGGGACCTCGGCCGCCGAGAGGAGGAGGCAGAGCTTGGCCGGCTTGTTGGCGAAATCTGTTCCGTGCCAGACATCCACACGGAAGTCATGAGCGGAGCGTCTGCGGACTGCATCTGCCGCAAAGCGCATGCGGCCGGGGTGGATCTGATAGTGTTGGGTGTAGGTGGACGCGACCGCTGGACCGAATGGGGTCTCGGCAGCACGGTGCGTCAGGTCGCCGAGCGCGCCGCAGGCTCTGTCTTGATCGTCCCCGAGTCCCCGGCCAATGACGTGTCGCGACAGGCGCCCGGGGGGCGTGTCCTGGTGCCGCTCGACAGTTCGACCTGGGCGGAGGCGGTGTTGCCGATTGCCCTGCGTGCCGCCCAGAGCCGGAGCGCCGAGTTGGTCTTGTTGCACGCGGTGCCGGACATCAGCCTTACGGGAAACAGTCCGCCCGACGCCCATGACGAGGCTTTGCGTGCCGACCTGCGCCACCGCAACGAACGCGTGGCCCAAGCCTATCTCGACAGAATCCGGGCACTGTTGCCCCCCGACGCGTTGCGCACGCGCGTGCGCCTTATCAGTGGCGAAGACCCGCGTCGGGCGCTCGCCCGAGCTGTAAACGAGGAAGCCGCCAGCCTCGTGGTGCTCAGCGCGCGCGGGCAGGGGGCGCATCCTGACCTGCCGATCGGCAGCACGGCGGAATACCTGATTTCGGCGGCTACTGTTCCCGTGCTTCTGGTGCGCCGCCCCGAAGCCGGATCGAGGCCTTCGGCGCAGGCCGCGCCGTGGCGATTACCTATGGTTAGGGCGCCGGTGTGATCGAGGCGCCAGATCGGGAAGCTGGCGCCGGGCCGGAGGAACTGCTCGATCACGCAGCCGAGAGCTTGAGCCACCACCTCGAGATCTGCGCGGGCGCTCCGCGTTCCGCTCCAGTCTGGGCCGAACTCGATGCGATCCCGAAATGGCTTGCCAGGGCGCAACGCAGTTCGATACATCCGCCTCCGGCAGCGACAAAGGCGGCCGAATGGTTGCTCGACAACGAGTATCATGTTCGCCGCGCAGTTCGCCAGGTTCAGGCAGATATGCCGCCGGAGTTCTATCGCCGCCTGCCCAGCCTCGCCACCCCCGAGTGCCGCGGCCTGCCGCGGATATTTCTGGCCGCGCATGGCTTTCTCGCATCTGCGCATATGCAGGTAAATATCGAGGCCGCAGAGAGATTCCTGGCCGCTTTCCAGCGCGGCGCGGCCCTGACGATCGCGGAACTCTGGGCCTTTCCTGCGATGCTGCGGCTCGCCTGCCTCGAGACCATCGTCGTGGCTTTCTCTGAATTGATCGAAAAGATTGATCCTCCTTTCAGAGCAACGCCAGGAGCTGCTTACGGTGAGGCGCACGACCCGACCGAGGCGGTCTCGCGTGCCATTATGGCGCTTTCGGCCATCTCGCGCGTGCCGTGGGAGGAGGTCTTCGAGGCGACGAACCGGGTCGAGGCGATCCTCCGGGAGGACCCGGCAGGTATCTACGCCGCGATGGATTTCGACACACGCGACAGCTATCGCAAAGCGGTCGAGGAGCTATCCGAGGGCTCGGACTGGTCCGAAACGCGTGTTGCCGATCAGGCGATCTTGCTGGCTACCTCCCATGCCGGGGCGTCCCGCGCCAACCATGTCGGCTGGTGGCTTGCCGGCGACGGGCGCCGTCAACTGGAGCAGCTTGTGGGCTTTCGCGCACGTCCCGCGGCGGCGTGGCGACGCTGGGTCCTGGCTCATGCGGGCGCCTCCTATGCCGTCGCGTTGATTGCGGTGGGGACGGTGGCGATGACCGTGCCGCTGGTGATGCTTGCTGTGAACAACGCGTCGGTCACTGCGTCGATCGTTGCCGCGCTCCTGTCGCTCATGCCGGCCTCGATCATAGCCGTCACTGTTGTCAATTGGCTTGTAACTCAGACGATCCCGCCCCGGACGCTTCCCAAGCTCGACTTCAGTGATGGCCTGCCGAAAGGTTGTGAGACGGCCGTCGTCCTGCCGGTGATCATCGCCGCGCAAGACGAGGTTTCGAGACTCATCGCCCAACTCGAGCGGCACTGGCTGACCAACCCCGACCCGCTCCTGCGCTACGTGATCCTGAGCGACCTGGCAGACGCTGCGAGCGAAACCCTTTCATCAGACGCGGGCGTAGAAGACGCTCTCAGCGAGGGCATCCGGAAGCTGAATGGACGATACGGACCAGGTCACCCCTTCGTTCTGATGCACCGGCGGCGGCGATGGAACCCGGCAGAAGGCGTTTGGATGGGATGGGAGCGCAAGCGCGGCAAGCTCGAAGAATTCAATGGATTCCTTCACGGCGATGCAGTGTCGGCCTTCGCCCTGACCGAGGGCAATACCGGCGCCCTTGGTGTCGTGCGCTTTGTGGTCACGCTGGATGCAGACACCATCGCCCCGCCGGGCACGATCCACCGGTTGATCGGCACGCTTGCCCATCCGCTCAACCGGGTGGAATTCGATCCGACAGGCGAGCGCGTGATCTCGGGCTATACCTTCATCCAGCCGCGGATCGAGATCTCGCCAGAGGCGGGCTCGGCCTCGCTTTTCGCCCGGCTCTATACTGGCGACACGGCGATCGATATCTATAGCCGGGCGGTGTCGGACGTCTACCAGGACCTTTTTGGCGAAGGCGTCTTCACGGGAAAGGGGGCCTATGACGCCGCAGCATTCAGCCAGAGCCTGCGCGGGCGGGTGCCGGAGAACGCGATACTCAGTCATGACCTGTTCGAAGGCCTGCACGGGCGGGCCGCGCTCGCGTCAGACATCGTTTTCTATGAGAATTTCCCGGGCAACTACCCAGAATTCACCCGCCGCTGGCACCGCTGGATACGCGGCGATTGGCAGTTGTTGCCCTGGCTCCGGCGCACTGTGCCCGGGCGGGGCGAAAAGCAATTCAAGAATCCGCTTTCACCTCTCGACCGCTGGAAAATCATCGACAATCTGCGCCGCAGCTTGATCCCGCCGGTTTTGGTGCTACTCGCTCTGATCGGCTGGCTTCTCGTGCCGTCGGATGCGTTTGTGTGGTCCGTGCTCACTGTGGTCGCTCCGGGAGTCTACCTGGTAACAGACTCCATTGCGGGCTTTATCCGCGGGCGCAGACGCGGCGTAGTGCGCGAGCGGACGCGCCAGTTCCTCGATCACGCCCGGCGCTGGACCCTTGCCGTCGTTTTCATGGCTCATGAAGCGTTCGTCTCGCTCGACGCAATTTGTCGTGCGCTGTGGAGAATGATGGTCTCGCGCAGGCGGATGCTCGAATGGACTTCCTCTGCCCATGTCGCCACCGCCGACAGCGCGGATCGCAGGCGTGCCTGGGAGGAGATGGCTGGCGCACCGATATTGGCCTTGGCTATGGCGGCCACGCTGATGGCTTTTGCGCCGGAAGCTTTGCCCGGTGCAGCGCCGCTTCTGCTCCTATGGCTGATCTCTCCCGAGATCGCGCAGCTGATCGCCCGCCCTCTGCATCGCCCAGAAGAATCTCTGAGTTGTGACGACCAGCGTTTCCTGCGTCACCTCGCGCGTCGCACATGGTTGTATTTCGAGACCTATGCAGGGCCTGAGGACAACTGGCTACCGCCCGACAATTATCAAACCGAGCCGCATGAAGAGATAGCTCACCGCTCTTCACCCACCAATGTCGGCATGTTGTTGCTTTCAACGCTCTCTGCGTTCGACCTTGGTCATTCCGGGTTGCCCGCCCTCGTCGCGCGAGCCGCCAATGTGCTGGCCACGCTTGAGCGGCTCGAGCGCTACCACGGTCATATCCTGAACTGGTTCGATACCCGCACCCTCGAACCGTTGGAGCCGCGCTATGTTTCCACCGTCGACAGCGGCAACCTTGCGGTGGCCCTGGTGACGCTCACGGAGGGGTGCCGGGAGGCGGCCCAAGGTCCGCCGGTGTCATCTGTTTCGTGGGATGGTCTGGCGGACAGCTTCGGACTGCTGCGCGATGCCCTTGCGGCGATGCCGTCGCAACCTTCTGCCCCACTGCTCGCTCGTCTCGACGACCTGATCGCCGAAGCGGCGCGGGTTCGCGACCGGCCGGAGGATTGGGCCGCGAGCGCCGGCGCAATGCAGGACACGGGGCTGCCCGCGCTCTCGGCGGAGCTTCCGGCCGCGATCGAAGCCGCTCCGGCGACAGATTCCCGAGAGATCCATCTCTGGCTCGAACGCAGCATTCACCATGTGAACAGCTTCATTCGAGATCTAGAGACGCTTTGCCCGTGGACGCCCCTTGTCGTCGCGCCGCCACCTGGGCAGGAGGCACTCGCCGCTCAGCTTGTCGACGTCCTGCCGCCCGATCTTCGCCTCGAGGACACTGAGACCGCAATTGAGACCGCACGGGGTCTGATTGGAGACGGGGAGGCCGATCCTTGGCACGACACCCTTCGCGCTGCGTTCACGCAAGGGCTGGCCGCGCGAAGCGCCCTTCGCGACAGCCTCACGGTCAGCGCCGAGCATGCCCATCGCTTAGCGCTGGCGATGGAATTCGGTCTGCTCTACGACCGCGAGACCCGAACGTTCTTCATTGGCTACAACCTGAGCCAAGACCAGCTGGACCAGCACCGCTATGACCTACTGGCCTCCGAGGCGCGGCTGGCAAGCTACTTTGCGATCGCCAAGGGAGATGTCCCCGTGGAGCACTGGTTCCACCTTGGACGACCACTGGCGCATCCCGGTCGCGACCTGACCGTGCTGTCCTGGAACGGCTCGATGTTCGAATATCTCATGCCCGCGCTGCTATTGCGCAGCGGGCCGGGCCGGCTTCTCGGGCAAAGCGAAGCGGCGGCCGTCGCGGTGCAGAAGCGCTACGGCGAACGGTTGGGTCTGCCCTGGGGGGTGTCGGAAGCCGCCTTCGCCACGCGCGATGCTTCGCATCGTTACCAGTATCGCGCCTTCGGCGTCCCCGGGCTGGGCCTGAAGCGCGGGCTCGATGAAGACTACGTCGTTTCGCCCTATGCTAGCGCGCTGGCGCTTGCCGTGGCGCCGGCAACCGCTGTTGCCAACCTGCGACGTCTCGATGCCATGGGGATGCAAGGGCGATACGGCTTCTATGACGCTGCCGATTTTACCGCCGAACGCAGCCCCAGCGCGCGTTTCACCCCGGTGCAGACCTTCATGGCGCATCATCAGGGGATGTTGCTGTCCGCTATCGACAATGCCCTAACAGGCGATAGCCTCGTGCGGCGCTTTAACCGCGACCCGCGGATCGCGGCGATGGAGATGCTGCTACAGGAGAGGGTGCCATGGGAATATGTCCCCGAGCCGCTACCCGATGCCGCCCCACCGCCACTTCCCGAACTCGAGCGCCGAGCCGTGCCGCCGCTGGATGGCTGGCCAGCGCCCGATACCGGGGTGCCGCATCTCCATGTCATCGGCAACGGTCGCCTGTCGTCCTGGATAAGCGATGGTGGAGACAGCACTCTGTGGTGGCAGGGGCAGTCGCTAACGCTCTGGTCAGGGGACATCGGCCGCCCCGCCCGGGCTGGACTGTTCCTGCGTGATGCCGAGAACGGCATGATTTGGGATTTCCGTCGCAGGTCCAGCCAAGCGGTGGATATCACCTTTTATCCTGACCGAGCCAGCTTCCACCTGCATAAGAACGAGATCGCCGCAACACAGGAAATCGTTACCGTCCAGGCCGACGATGTCGAGATTCGCCGAGTCACCTTGGTCAATGAGAGTCAGAGCACGCGCGAGATCGAGGTGTCGAGTTATGCCGAGGTCGCCCTAGCTTCATTCGCCTCCCATGAGCGGCACCCTGCTTTCAGCAAGCTATTCGTGCAGAGCGAGCCGCTGGTCGGGCTCGATGCTTTGCTCTTTACCCGGCGCCCGCGTCGCCCCTCCGACCGACCGCCAGTCATGCTCCAAAGGCTGCTCACCGGGTCTGACGCGGTGCAGTTCGGCGGCTTCGACAGCGACCGCCGTGCGATCCTTGGTCGCTACGGTAGCAGCGAACCACTGGACTGGCTGCACCGCCCACCGGAGGCGACCGCGGGTTGGACGCTCGACCCAGCGTCGGCGCTGCGGGCTACGGCTCGGCTCGCACCGGGCGCGCGGGTGCAGCTGGCATTCATGACCGTCGCCGCTGGTTCGCGCGAAACCGCGATCGAAATCGCTAGCCGTTATTCTGGCGGCGACGCGCTCGATTGGGCATTCGAAGACACCAAGCGCAGCATCGCAATCGAGGCGGATCAACTCGGGGCATCCGGTGCCGACCTGCGCGCAGCTCAGGCGGTTGCCTCAGAACTCGTTCGCCCGCCTGTCAAGCGGGCCGAGTCTCTGGCCGGTTTTCTAACCGGTCAGCACGACCTCTGGGGGCTGGGATTGTCAGGCGATCTGCCGATCGTGCTCGTGCGGGTGGATGATGCCGACCACGCGGCGCTTTTACCCGCGGTGGTGCGCGCTCATCGCTGGTGGCATCGGCACGGGTTGCGGGCAGATCTGGTGATCCTGAGCACAGGGGCATCAAGCTATGAGGAGCCGATCAATGCGCGATTACGCGACGCGCTGCGCGATGCGGGGCTGGCAGAGGGGCTAGGCGGTGACGGAGGCGTGCATCTGCATAGCGCCGACTGCATTGCCACGTCCCAGCGCCGCGCACTCGAGGAATTGGCGCAGGTGGTGCTCGACGGAGCTGCCGAGACGCTGACAGAGGCGCTACAATCGGTGCAGGAACTGCGCGACAAGTCGCCTCTTTTCACGCCTGATGGCCAACCAGAGAGAGAGACCCAACCACCGCGAGCCCCTGCGCAGGTGCTGCGCTTCGAAAATGGTTACGGAGGGTTCTCAGAGGATGGCGACGCCTATGTCATTCACCTCGATGCCAGCCGCGTTCCGCCGACCCCCTGGTGCAACGTGCTTGCGAATGACTACTTTGGCACAATCGTCTCGGAAGCAGGCCTCGGGTTTACCTGGAGCCTCAATGCCGGCGAGCACCGACTGACGCCTTGGTCGAACGACCCGGTAACTGATGCTCAGGGCGAAGCCCTATATCTGCGAGACGAGGAAACAGCGAGAATCTGGACGCCGACGCCATTGCCTGCGGGGCACGAGGCTCCTTGCGAGGTGACCCACCGAGCTGGCAGCACCGAATGGACGCGGACAAGCCAAGGTCTGGAACAGCAACTCACCATTTTCGTGCCTACCGAAGCGTCGGTGAAACTCGCCTACCTTCGGCTGCGCAACACCACCGACCGTCCGCGCCGCATCACCGCAACCTACATCGCCGAATGGCAACTCGGCGGGTTGCCAAGTGCCTCGCGGCCGCATGTTGCTTGCGCCTATCGTGCAGCCAGCCGGGCGTTGATCGCCCGCAACGGCTGGCAGCCGGAATTCGCATCGCGCGTCGCGTTTCTCACCGCCAGCCATCCGGCGCACAGCCTGACCTGCGATCGGGCCACGTTCTACGGCCCAGAAAACGACGCCACAAATCCCGAAGGGCTGCGACGTTGGTCGCTCGGAGGTAAATGCGATGCAATTCGCGATGCCTGCGCGGCATATCAGGTCCATCTCGATATAGCCCCGGGGGGTAGCGAGGAGGTAGTTTTCGTGCTCGGCGATGGCGCGAATATCGAGGATGCGGAGGCGCTCGCGGTAAAATGGGCCGATGTCGGGCGTGCAGCCCAGGCCTTGGAGGTGACTCTCGCGACATGGCACCAGCGGTTAGGGGCGGTGACGGTCGAGACGCCCGATCCCGCCTTCGACCTGATGGTGAATCGTTGGCTACCTTATCAGGCGCTCTCCTCCCGTATTATGGCACGCGCCGGGTTCAACCAGGCTGGCGGTGGCATCGGCTTTCGCGATCAATTGCAGGACATGATGGCCTTCCTCTTCTCGGAACCCGCTCGCGTTCGCGCCCATATCCTCGACTGCGCCGGACATCAATTCGAGGAGGGCGATGTGCTGCACTGGTGGCATCCGCCGGAAGGCCGCGGTGTGCGGACGCGCTGCTCGGATGACATGCTGTGGCTTGTCTACGCCACCCATCGCTACGTGCGCTCCACCGGAGATGTCGGCATTCTCGACGAGGAGGTTCCGTTTCTCACGGCACCACCACTTACTGAGGACGAAGAAGACCGATACGCCGCCTTCCCGCGCAGTGCTGAGGCTTGGCCACTCTTCGAGCATTGCCGTCGGGCGCTGGTCCATGGCGTCACCTCGGGACAGCACGGCCTGCCGCTGATCGGGGCAGGGGACTGGAACGACGGAATGGATCGTGTCGGCTATCACGGCAGAGGAGAAAGTGTGTGGCTGGCTTGGTTCGCATCCCATTGCGCCGAAGGTTTCGCCGATCTGTCCCGGCGAGGCGGGCACGAGGATCAGGTTGAGCATTGGGAACGTCGGGCAAGAGAATTGAAGCAGGCAGCGGACAACGCGGCCTGGGATGGGGCATGGTATATGCGCGCCTTTGATGATGACGGGCAGCCCTGGGGCTCGCAGGAATGCGACGAATGCCGTATCGACAGCATCGCTCAGTCCTGGTCGGTCCTGGCGGGCGGGCCCGACAGGGACCGCGGCCGGCAGGCGATGCGATCGGCCTCAGAATGGCTGGTCGACCGAGAGTTGCGCCTCGTGCGTCTCCTCACGCCACCCTTCGACCGCACGCCCCGCGATCCGGGCTACATCCGGGCCTATCCACCCGGCGTGCGCGAGAACGGTGGCCAATATACCCACGCCGCTACTTGGCTCGGCATGGCACAGGCGAAGCTCGGGAATGGAGAGGAAGCCTACCGGATATTCGACCTGATCAACCCGATCCGTCGCTGTGCCTCTCGGGAAGATGCCGAGCGCTACCGCGCGGAGCCTTATGTGATGCCTGCCGATGTCGGGGGCGCGGCGCCATTCGAGGGGCGCGCAGGCTGGACCTGGTATACGGGCGCCGCCGCCTGGTCCTGGCGACTGGGGGTCGAGGCGATCCTCGGGCTGGAACTTGTTGGGGGCGCTTTGCACATCGCCCCGTGTCTACCGAAGGGCTGGGGCCGTTTCCGCGCTCGCCTCCGCGGTCCAGCCGGCGCCATCTCGCTTCGGATCGATGACCCGGAGGGCCTTGGCACTGGCGCCGTCGAAATTACCGTGAACGGTCACGCGCATTCCAGCGCGACCGTTGAGTTTCCGACTGATGGAGCCACCGTCGAGGTAACCGCGCGTCTGAGAGTAGAGCCGGCGAAGGGGCGTCCCCCGGCGTGTGATCTCTGAACCTGAACTGGCCTTCAATTTGATAGATAGTGGCATGAAGACCAACAACTTCACCTGAGATCGCGTTGTCCCTCTATGGTCCGCGCTTGGGGCAAGCTGTGTTTCGGCGGAATACGTGAGCTACTCTTGGTGTGCCATTGGTTCGAAGGGGCAAGTGTGGCTTGGCCAGACGCCGCTAGCCTTTCTCGGGTCAAGCCAATCGCACTGCCAGAACTGGAGGCTTAGATTATTGCTTATCTGCCGGTCGGCGCGCGTCATCTCCAAAGCTCATAGCGGCCAGACGATCAGCAGCAGCGGCAAGCTTACTGCAACGACGATCATCTCGAGCGGCAGTCCAAGCTTCCAGTAGTCGCCGAAGCGAAAGCCGCCCGACCCGAGGATGAGAGTGTTGTTCTGATGCCCGATCGGCGTGAGGAAAGCACAAGATACCCCGATCGCCACCGCCATCAGGAAACTGTCGGGGTTCACGTCGAGCGAAGCGGCGATGCCCAGGGCAACTGGGCTCAGCACCGCTGCCGTGGCCGCATTTTTCATCAAATCCGATGGGAACATCGTGGTGATCAGAATTGCCGCCAGAGCCGCGATGGTGTTCTCGCGTGCAACAGTATCGACCAAAAAACGCGCCCGAACATCTGCCGAACCAGAGGTCTGCATCGTGCCAGCCTCCGGGATAAGCGATCCCAGCAGGACGATGACTGGCCAGTCGATGGCCTTGTAGACCTGCCCGGGCGGCACGGTTCGCAGCAGCATCGAGCCCAGAACTCCCAAGGTAAAGGCCACGGATGCGTGCAGCAGGCCGAAGGTGGCAATTCCGATAGAGCCAAGCAAGAGCGTGCTGGCGATGATTGCCATTCGCGCGTTGGGAAAATGCAATTCCCGCTCCCCCAGAGGCGCGCAGCCGGTCTCGTTCATGAAATCGGCCATGATTGCGTGCAGATTGACTCATCTGATCTCAGATTCCTCGGCGCCTGACCCTCGTAAATTGGGTCCCTGGTCCCCATATAGATCAAACCGGCGACAAGCATCCCGGTCCGACATGGACCAAGAATTGACGTCGGGCGATAAAAGGATCGATGACATGTCCTTCAAGGACCTGACCACTCGGGCCGCAGCGGCGCTGAAGCCAACGCCCGAGAAGACTGCCAAGCCTTCTGCCGAGAAGAGCGAGTCTAAGGCCGCCAGCAAGGAAGCGACGGCTAAATCCAAGACTTCTTAAGACCTGCGCAGACCCGCGCCCCGGCCCTGGCAAGGGCGCGGGTCATTCGCTCATCATGTGAGAGGATTAGGCCAGTGGAAGAACTTACACGCAAGACCGTCGCGGTTTTTTCCCGCCCGTTCAACATTCCGGGGTTTGCCGAGACACTCCCGGCGGGAGAGTATGAGATCGAGACGGAGCTGGTCTCGCCTCCGGATCGGAAGGACCCCGAAATCTGGAAAGCTTCCGTCATGGTGAAGCTTCATCCCAGAGCCACACATCCCGGATTGGTAAGGACGCTGACCGTTTCTCTGGCCGATCTCGATCACGCGCGTGCCAGAGACAAGCTTACGGGCCGTGCCCTGTCGGATTTTTTCGTGGAAGAGATGCTTTCGGATCCGATGGTGCGCCTCGTGATGGAAGCCGATGGTGTTTCGGAGGCGCATCTGCGCCATCTCTACTCGGTATTCCGATCGCCTGATCCTGATCTATCCAGACTGGAGCCCCTGCCGGCTCCCGAAAGACGGCGCTACGAAGCCTCCATTCTGGCCGCCGAAAACGAAGGGATGCCGACGAGTCCGGAAACACGACCGAGAAATTAGCGGCTTAACGAGGCGTCTGGCTGCCCCATTGCTAGCCGACATGGCTGTGGGCGTGGCTGCCACTATTATCTGACCGTATTGGAGCGTCATTTGGCCTGCCTCGACATTCTTCACAAAACGACCTACCGATACCGGGGAGACGTCTCTCTCGGGCCGCACAGGTTGATGCTGCGCCCGCGCGAGACGCGCGAATTGCGGCTGCTCTCGCACGCGCTCTCCATTACGCCGGCGGCGCACATAACATGGGCGCATGATGTGGCGGGCAACGCCATCGCCACTGCCGTGTTCGACGACCAGACTGATCATCTGGCAATCGAAAGCCGTGCGTCCGTGGAGCTGACTGCGTCGGCCTGGCCGGTCTTCGCCATCGCTTCTTCTGCTGCCCAATATCCTTTTCTCTACGCTGCGGACGACTGGACGGACTTGGGGGCGCTGACCACCCCGCAATATCAAGACATCCAAGGCCGCCTTTCCCGCTGGGTCGAGAACTTCGTCATGGGGCGCCCGACTGACACATTGTCTCTGCTGAAGGACATCAGCACCGGGGTGTTCACGCAGATTTCCTACCAGAGCCGGGAGGATGAGGGCACCCAATCGCCGGCCGAAACACTCGACCGGTGCTGGGGTTCGTGCCGCGACTTCGCGGTCCTGCTTGCCGAGGCCGTCCGCCATCTCGGTTTCGGATCCCGCATCGTCTCGGGATATCTCTTCAATCCCGAAATGAACCTTGTGGGATCGGCTGGCTCAGGGGCGACCCACGCATGGGTCGAGATATTCGTCCCCGGCGCCGGATGGATCGCATTCGACCCGACAAATCGCAGCGTCGGGTCGCAGAACCTGATACCGGTCGCGGTCGGTCGAGGTATCCATCAGGTCTCACCAATTTCGGGCAGCTTCTCAGGATTTGGCAACGCGCTCTATGATCTCTCTGTTGAGGTCTCCGTTCAAAGCGGGCGCGCCGCCGTGCCCGTGGCGGAGGAGGCAAGTTTCGACGACCTGCCAAGGCGTTAATCAGGTGATGGGTGCTTTGCGCGTTCAGTCGCGATGAAAGTCGATATTTCCGAATTCCTTCCGGGTGCGCTTTTTGACCGCTTGAATACAATCCTCTGGCACGTCGCAGGTGAAGCCGCCTGATCCGCTAATAGTCACGAAGCCATCCCGTGCGCGTCCTTCAAACCGGAAGATCGTTTTTTCTGCGCCAGTCACAAAAACGCCTTGGCCGGGCTGAATTGCATCTTCCATTTTCAATCTCCCTCTCGTTTCCGCCCTCAGGCAGCTAATGAAACGAACCGCCATACTCCTGCAAAGAGACTCAACCTTTGCGATGCGGATTGACACCGTCGCACCGGTGAGGCTCGCGGGTCAAGAAAGCAGCAATAACTCAATAACCTCTGACATGCTCCCCTGAAACGTCCTCGTTTTGAAGCTAGCCTGTTTCCCGAACGAAGAGAGGCGAGTTGGGCTTACGGCTGCTTCATTGCCGCAATGACACGCGTCTGAAGTTCCAATGGCAAGGTATCTATCGCGCGCGCAAAGGTAGCGAGGTCCTGTCGTGCGGCATGCAACTGGTCAAGGAGCGACATCACGATTGCCAGCGCCGTTTCGTCGAGGTCAAGATCATGGGAAAGATCGCACAGCAACTCCAACCGCGCGATGTCGACGCTGCGGAAAATATAACCGGTATCGCCCTTTGCTGGTCGCACGAGTTCGCCTTCGATAAAGCGCAAAAGCTGGCTTCGTGTGAGCCGGGTAACGTTGGAGATCACGTCCTCTTCGGAAAACCTCTCCGTCATGCGCTGGCCCTCTTCATCAAATCAACACGCGGATCGAAGCGATGTGTCTTGCGCCACTCGGTGAGGAAATTGCGCAGATCCTCGTCAATGCTGGGTGGTGTCACGATCTTCAGCTCAACCCGCTGATCACCCTTGGTTTTGCGCTTCGCGTTGGCGATGCCACGTCCACGCAAACGTAAGACCTGGCCCGAATTCGCGCCCGCTGGGATCGTGAGCCCGACGGGGCCGTCAATGGTCGGTGTGGTGACTTTGCCGCCGAGAACGGCCTCTTCGATGGTGATGGGGAGCGTTACCAGGATATCGTCGCCGTCTCGGTCGAACACCGGATGAGACCCCACCAGAACGGTGATCAACGCATCACCCGCAGAAGCATCGCCATAGCCAGGCGCCCCCTTGCCGCGTAACCGAAGTGTCTGGCCGTCTTCAGTGCCCCGTGGGATCTTGACTGTCAGGCTTTGTCCATCGGGCAGCGTGATGTGGGTTTCCGCTCCGCGCGCAGCATCGAGAAACGGCACGTTGAGCGAATAGCGCGCGTCGGCGCCGCGCGCGGAAAAACCACGGTCGCCGAAGTCGCCGCCAGACCGTCCGCGATTGCGCAATATGTCAGCGAAAATATCTGCCGGATCGACATCCGGCCCAACCCCGCGCTGTCGATGATAGCTGTTGTCGGATGAGCCCGAGAAATCACGGTAATACTGGCGCTGCGGACGTTCTGCGCCGAGGCCATCGATTTCTCCGGCGTCATAGCGCGCACGGGTTTCAGGATCTTTCAGGATATCGTAAGCGGCCGATATCGCCTTGAACCGCGCTTCGGCTCCTGCGTCATCCGGGTGCAAATCAGGATGGCTTGTCCGCACAAGTTTGCGATACGCCTTCTTGATTTCGTCAGCTGTGGCGGCCTTGGTCAGGCCAAGGACTTTGTATGGATCATCGGGCATCCAGGTTTCCTGTTCGGCGAGCGATGCATCGCAAGGCAAAGCGCGCGCGGAAATGGGTTCACTTGTCGTTGGGTGCCACGAGAAGGGAGCTTGAGTCCGTGATCCACGTCAATGTGGAAATGCCGTGAGTGACTGTGGCCGGCCGATTTGGGGCCAAGCGGTAGCGAACCCACGGCGAACGCGGCGCGCGAGGAGGCTGCCACCCATGAGGGAGTCTTGGCCCAAAGCTAGGATCAAGGCGTCTCAATAAGCATTCAGGAAAGTGGCTCGCGCTGAACGCCGACTGATCAGCCCCGTCTCTCGGGGAGCCGCCATCAGGCAAGATTATTCGCGGAGTCTGGAAATTAACGAACCCGGCAAAGCTATTTATTTTGCCGTGGCCTGTTTTGCGCTGGCTTTGACAGGGGACGGATTTGTCGGCGCACGACGAAAGCCGACGCCTTTCCGGAAACCTTTTTTGGCGGGTTGGCTCAGGAAATCCTTGAGGTCGAGTTGTTTCTTTTGAGGGGAATAGCCCATGATCGTTCTCCGCGTAGACAGGTGAATTTTGAACCCGCCCGCACATCTTGGTCCGCAATGCCGGATGGGTGGTTCTACAGATGTTTCGAACCTGGACTGCGCAAAGGTATTCGAGCAGAGAAGACTCTCGCCACATGGGCGCGTTCGCGGACCGGAAGACACCAGTCCGCGAACGGTTTTATCAGGCGAGTTCGAGATCCTTGGCGGATTCCCGACCATCGCGGCCGGTTTCGATCTCGAAGGTCACTTTCTGACCGTCGTCGATCTGGGAAAGGCCCGCCCGTTCGAGCGCGCTGATGTGCAGGAACACGTCCTTGCGACCGCTCTCGGGTTGGATGAAGCCGAAGCCTTTGCCGGGGTTGAACCATTTCACGGTGCCATTGGCCATCGTGTTGTCTCCTTGTTTGGAATTCTGCCCGCAGGATGCGGCAGGTCGGCCGGTCAGATCGAAAAGCAAACTGAGGCCGATAAGGGAGACAGGGTGCGGTCGGAATAACTAAGCATTTTATAGATGGGGTTGGCGGGCGGCGATACAAGATGCAACCGAGAAATGAGATGAGAAATGCGTCTCTCAACCCAGATGTGCGTTCGAGGCTGAGGGAGGGCGGCCTTTCTCGATATCGAGAAAGGCATCGACCTGCGTGTTCACTTCGGCAGCGGGACGCCCGGGCGGGATCACCGGGAAGTAGGCGCCCGTGCCCTTGCGGCAGATATTGCCCCCATTATCCGCGATCGGCAGGGTCAGTTTGCGGTGAAGGGAACAGGCCGTCGAAAAGTTTCGATCGTAGAGCCTGCAGCTTTTGCGCTTCGCGCGGGGGGGCTCCGCTGCGGACGAGGTGCCTTGGGGCTTTAACAGTTCAATTTGACTTATGCTTTTCGTATCATATATCATCTAAATGATGAAGAAGCTTGTAAGTATT
>NZ_DFRG01000276.1:0-9517 GCF_002378135.1 Thioclava sp. UBA3469 | reverse complement strand
GAGGAGATCTTTCATGACATCGAGGAAACGTCAAAGCGTGCTCCGCACGCGGGCGATCACCGCGTTCGGCGCGATGGCCCTTATCGTGCTGGCAGGTCCAGCGCTCGCGCAGAGCATCGACCTCTCGCCGGTACAGACCCTGCTTCAAGGCATTGTCGATGCGATCACCGGTCCCTTGGGGATCGTGATTGGCACGCTCGCGCTGATCGGGGTGTTCCTTTCCTGGCTCTTTGGCATCCTCGACTTTCGTCAGGCGCTCTGGGTCGTGGTTGCAATCGCCGGCATCGCCGCAGCACCCACCATCGTCGCCGCCATCTGGACCACCTGAGCTCCATCCATGGCTGACCAGTCCCGCGTATTCATCGGTCTTCTCAGGCCACCCAAGCTGATGGGCTTGCCGATCATGTACGCCATGGTCTGGCTCTTCGGCTCGACGCTCCTGTTCCTCTGGGTGCAGAGCTGGGTGGTGGCTGTGTTCGCGGGGTTGGCCTGGCCGGCGCTCTGGAAGGCCGCAGACTGGGATCCGAACTTCCTCGATGTCCTGGTGATCACCCTGCAGGAAACCCCGCCCACGACGAACCGCAAGCTGCACGGAGGCGACAGCTATGCCCCGTGATGGAATTGCCGATGAGGTTGAGAACGCCATCGATCCGCTGACCGCGCTACCCGCATGGGTCAAGGGCGAGAAGCGGCTCTCAATGATGCTGCCTTATGTGAGCCTCGTGAACGACCGAACGATCCGGACACGCGGCAACGAACTGATGCAGTGCATCCGCCTCGAAGGGGTGAACAGCACCACGAGCGAGGACGGGCATCTCGACCGAATCGGAGGGTTGCTGGCTGGGATCGTCGCGCAGGTGGGGACGGAGTTCTCCTTCTACCTGCACAAGGTGTCGAAAGCGGTCGATGTGACCCTGCCGCCCGTTCCGGGCGAAGGGTTTGCGGCTGCCGTCGACGAACGATGGCACGCGCATCTCGGCCGCGCGGGTTTGCGCGACAAGACGCTGACCCTGACGGTGCTGAAGCGACCTGAGACAGGCAGCCGCTTGCCGTTCGGACTTGGGGCGTCTCGCTCGCGACATGCGGCCGACACCAACCGCCGCTTGCGCAAGCTCGACGAGGTTGTAGGGTTTCTGCTGTCCTCCTTCGATGAGCTGAAGCCCCGCCTGCTGGCCGCAAGCACCGGCGAGCTTCTGGGCTTCCTCGGGTCGCTCAACACGGGCGAGGAGCACCCGCTCTTCCCCCGGTCGCGCCTCGGTGTGATCGCCGAGGACGTAGCCAATACGCGCGTCACCTTCCGCGGCACGACCATCGCACTCTCGGACGGTGCCGTCGGCGACAAGCTCGGGGCGATCTTTGCGGTGAAGAACTACCCGGCCAAGACCGATAGCCTGATGCTCGACGAGTTGAATCTGCCCGTCGACATGGTGGTCACGCACTCTTTTGTGCCGATCAACGCCAACATCATGGCGGGCCGGATCAAGCGGCAGCTGCGGCTAATGCAGGCCGCCAATGACGGAGCCGTCAGTCTCGCCCAGGAACTGGAACTCGCGCAGGACGATCTGGAATCCAAACGCCTGATCTTCGGCGAGCACCACATGACCGTGGCCGTCTATGCCCGCACCCAGACGGCGCTTGACGACATCGCGGCCGAAATCCGCAACATCTCCGCCACTTCCGGGATCAACCTGATCTCGGAAGCCTTCGGGGCGCGGGCGCATTTCATGGCGCAGCATCCCGGGAACACAGGGGCGCGCAGCCGCAAGGCCGCAATCACGAACCACAACTTCGCCGATCTCGCTACCTTCCACCGCACCCCGCTCGGAAAGACAGGGCGGGAAGTCCCCTGGGGCATGCCGATCACGCTCTTTCCGACGCCCGAGCGCAGTGGTTTTCGCTTCAACTTCCACGAACAGGGCGCGCCAGATCGCGAGCCCACAGGTGGGCACACGCTGATCCTCGGCCGTCCCGGCTCCGGCAAATCCGTCCTGGCGGCTTTCCTGATGACCATGGCACGGCGGGCAGGTGCGCGGGTCTTCGTATTCGACTATCGCGCGGGGATGGAGATGGCCGTCCGCGCGCTCGGCGGCAGCTATTCGACCGTGCGGGCGGGGCGCCCCACCGGCCTCAATCCGCTCCAGACCGAGATCGACGTGCGGGGCCAGGCATGGCTTGCTGATTGGCTCGCGAGCCTCTTGGAGCGGCGCGATCGACCGCTAACCCCGGTTCAGACCAACCGACTGCAGGAAGTCGTACGCCAGAACGCCAGCGCAGGACATGCGGGTCTACGAAACTGGTCGGATTTCGCCTCGCTGCTGGTCTCGACCGATGACGAGGGCGATCTCTTCGAGCGTATGCAGGAATGGACGGCCGAGGGTCGCTACGGCTGGATCTTCGGGGCCAATGCCGAGGACAGTTTCAGCATCGAAGGAGACGTCGCGGGCTTTGACCTCACCGGCATCCTCGATTCCGAGAGCGAGCGGGAACGCATGGCGGTCCTGTCCTACCTCTTCCGCCGGGTCGAGCGGGTGATCGAGGACCGCAAGCCCACCATCATCGTCATCGACGAGGCATGGAAAGCCCTCGACAACGCCTACTTTGCGGAGCGACTCAGCAACTGGCTGGTGACCGCCCGCAAACAGAACGCCGTCGTCGTGATGATGACGCAATATGCCAGCCAGCTCGAGCGCACGCGCACCGGCAAGACCATCGTGGAAGCGGTGCCGACGCAGGTGCTCTTGCCCAACATTCGTGCTTCCGCTGCTGACTACGCGATGCTCGGCCTGACCGAGAAAGAGCTCGACGTGCTTCTGGGCGTCGGCTCGGCCTCGCGGCTCGCGCTTGTTCGCGACGACCGTGGTTCCGTCGTGATCGATGCCGATCTCAGCGCGCTCGGCCCGCTCGTGACCATCCTTGGCGGAATGGAGAAGGGCGAAGCGCTTGCCGGCGCCGATTATCGCGAACGTCCTGATTTCTGGAGAGTGACATGACCAGTACCATCATTCGCAGCGTCGTGCTGCTAGGGCTCGGCCTGACCCTGACAGCCTGTGCGCAGCATAACCCCTCGCAAGCCAACTGCTTCAATTTTCGCGAGGCTCCTGCGCAGGCAGGAACCGCCACCGCCACGATCTCGACCATGGGGGCGGAGGTTACGCGCCGCGACACGGCGTGCGATTTCGTGATGCTGGGAGCGGGCGGCTAAGCCAATGCGGACCTGGCTTCCCCTCTCGATGATCAGCCTTGCGCTGACAGGTGCCATGGTGGGGCCAGCGGTCGCCCAAGGCGTGCCGACCTTCGATCTGCGCCTCTTCGCAGAGCGGCAGGCCATCCTTGAGCAGACCGATCGGGACCTGGCACTGCAGCAGGTCCGGCTAAGCCGCGAGGAGGAACTGGCCGAAATCGAGCGCCAGCAACTCGCCTCCCTCGAAGGGCTGATGGATGCCATGTCGCTTGGCGCTGGAGACGTGGCCGGAACCGTGGCGGGGCTCGAGGCGGGGCAGGGGGCGGTAGGCGACGTCGAAAGCGCGGCCGCCAGTCTTTATGCGCCCGAGGACACCAATCCAGCGGCAGCGCGGATGTTCGGCGATGCCAGGGAGGGGATCGAGGAGCTGATCATCCGCGCAGCACGCGACACCCATAGTCTGTCCGGGGTCGCCCGTGCGGGCCTTTCGCTTGTGCAATGGCGCTGTCTCTTGCAGGCGCTGATCTGGCAGGAAAGCCGTTTCCAGATCGGGGCACGCTCACCCGTGGGGGCCTTCGGACTTACCCAGATCATGCCCGGTACCGCGGGCGATCTCGGGATCTACCCGGCCTATTACGACGATCCCTATCTGCAGATCACCGGCGGTGCGCGATACCTCGCACAAATGCTGAACATGTTCGATGGCAACATTATCCATGCGCTCGCCGCCTATAACGCCGGGCCGGGCAATGTGCAGGATTATGGCGGTGTGCCACCCTTCGCGGAAACCCAGCATTATGTCGTGGTGATCCCGCAGCAGTACAACAGCTACCTCGCGGCCGTAGGCGGCATTGATGCGCTCGGCACCATCGACCCTGTGCTCCTCGCCAACGCGAGTTTCAGCCTCTCGGCCCACGGCGCAGGGGTCTATGGCGACTATTCGCTGGTCTCGGTCCGTGCCGCCGCCCTGCGGGTTCAGGACATCATCACCCGCATTGGTGAGACCGAGGATCTCCACGAGGCCATCGCGCTCAACACCTATGCCCGGGCCGAACTGGCCCGGCTGGTCGCAATCCGGACCCGGATCAAGGCCGCCCGAACCGAGCCACTCAGCGCCGAGCAGATCGCCTTGGCGGCAGCGCAAGCTGCCGAACGGCAATACATGGATTTTAGTCAGGAGGATTTGCGTTGAACCTGCGCCCGCCCCGTTCCCTTTTCGCCGGTAGCATCGCTCTCGCGCTTGCCCTCAATGTCACTGGACCTGTCGCGGCACAGGGTGTGCCCACGGTGGACACTCAGAACATTGCTCAGGAAATCCGCCAGCTTCAACAGATGCTGCAGGATTTCGGGATCCAGACCGATCTTCTGGACAATGCGTTGGAGCAACTGGACATGCTGCAAAGCCAACTCGATCAGCTGAACGAGATGTATGCCTCGCTCACCGGGCCGCGCAGCATCCTCGGACTTGCCATGGGCGGGGACCTCGACACCTTGCTTGAGGCCAACTTCGAAGACATCCCTGGCCTGATCCGAGGCATCCAGGCGGGCGATTGGAGCGCGCTCATCGGGCCCAATGCCGGGCCCATGCGCACGCAGATGGAACAGGCGCTGGCAAGCGCCGGGTTCGACGAGGATTCACTCCGCGAGATCGCCACCAGCGGCAATCCGGGCGCCGAAGGCGTGGCCACGCGGGCCACCACAGGTGCTGTGATGTCGGCGGTGGCGCAGAACAGCCACGCAGAGGCGGAACAGTCTCTCGAACGGGTGGAACGTCTGGTCGAGATGATCCCCGACATGGAGGATCTCAAAGCCTCGATGGATCATAACACACGCGTCACGGCGGAACTCGCCATCGCCATGACCCGGATGTGGGAGCTGGAAGCGATCCAAACCCTCGGCGCAGGCAATGCAGGCGTGGTTGATGCCGCCACCGTCGCCGAAGAACGCCGCTACATGGACTTCACCTTGCCGGATCTCGAGCCATGAGTGGGGCAGGGGTGATGACTGCGCGCGAGCTCGTGGAAGAGGAACTTGTCTACGGTGCCCTGCGCCGGGAACAGCTTTGGCGGATGATCGGCCTTTCCGGGGCAGGCTTCGGCGTATTTGGTTGTTTGACGGCTGCGGCTGTCGCGCTGATGGTCGAGACGCCGCCTCCCGTGGTTGTCCCCTACGATCCCGCGACCGGGGTGGCGCTCCCCAATGCCACGGTTGAAACCGTGTCGCTCGCCGAACGCCCTGCCGTGATCGAAGCGCAAATCTACCGCTACATTCTCGACCGCGAAACCTACAACCAGCTCGACAACGATCTTCGTGTCCGCCGTGTCCTGGCACAGTCTTCCGGGTCGGCCGAGGCCAGCATGCGCGCGATGTGGACATCGGGTCAGGAGAACTATCCGCCGACGCGATACGGGGCTGCGGCCGAGATGGCCGTTGAGATCGCATCGATCACCCTTATTGGCGAGAACCGCGCCCAGGTGCGGCTCAGAAAGCGCCTGACAAGCCCGCAGGGGGTACAGGCTGGATCGTTCACTGCCACGTTGATGTTCGAATTCCGGCCCGAGCGGACCCGCGCGATCGACGATGTCTGGCAAAACCCTTTCGGTTTCACCGTCACCCAATATGCCATCCGATCGGACCGTTCTGAATGACCCGCACTCCAATCTCTGCGCTGCTGGCCGCCAGTATTCTCGCGTTCGCGGGAACGACTGCTTTGGCCGAAACTACGCCCCGTCCAGGTTCTCATGACAATCGCGTGCGCGTCGCGACCTGGACTGAAGGCCAAGTTTACCGTGTCGTCACGACTCTGACCCGCGTCACCACGGTCGAATTCGGTGAGGGTGAAACCATCCGCTCGATCATCGCCGGCGATACGGTCGGGTTTCAATTCGACGGTGTCCCGGGTGGCCGTGCCTTCGCCATCAAGCCGACAGCATCTGGCGTCGCCACCAACATCACCGTCTACACCAACCGCCGCTCCTACTACTTCCATGTCGTCGAAGCCCGGGAGACGCCGCATTATGTCGTGCAGTTCCGCTATCCTGAAAACCGCGTGCAACCCACCAGGGCGGTTGCGGCCGATGCGCCGAACGCGAACTATGCGGTCAGTGCCCGAGAAGAGTTCACGCCGACGGCCATCTGGGATGATGGTACCTTCACGTATTTCCGGTTCGCACGGAATGCGCCGGTGCCCGCCATCTTCCGATATTCGAACGGCAGGGAACGCGCGGTGAACAGCCAGGCCTTGAGTGACGGCGTCATCCGCGTGTCCGGCGTCAACCGACAATGGGTCCTTCGCCTTGGCGAAGAGGTGATTTGCGTCCAGGACGCAGGACAGGCCACATCATGACCGAAGGTACGGAAGACCTCGCCGCGCGCCTCGCGGCTCTCGAAGGTTCGACGGGCAAAGCGAAGGCCGACAAGCGGCCTGCGCCGCTTGCCGCGATCCTTGGAGTCGTCGGTATCGCGGCAGCAGGTGGTCTGGCGTGGGCTGCCCTACAGCCGTCGGCAGAAGCACCAATGGCGACCGCCGCGCCGGAAGAGTTCCAGAGCAGCGGCCCCGGATTCGGAGATCTGGCGCCGATTTCTGCCCCGGAGCCCAGCCAAGCCCCGGCTGCGGACACAGGTCCGAGCGAGTCGGAACTCGCGCTGATGGAAAGTCTTGCGACATTGAGAGCGGAACTCGAGGACCTGCGCGCAAGACCGGCCGAGGCCGCGGATAGCGCGGCGGAGCAGGCTATTGCGGACCTGACGGCGCAAATTGCCACCTTACAGGAGGCATCCGCCGAGGCGCAGCGGGCCCTCGAGCGGCAACTGACCGAGCGGGATCGCGAATTGGATCAGCTCCGCATGGACTTGGAACTTGCACGGCTTGCACCACCAGAGCCGACCTCATTGGGACCAAGTGAAGAAGAATTGCGGCTGGCCGAACTCGAAAGGCGGCGCGCTGCTGAAGCTGAGGCCCGCGCAGAGCGTATCGCGTCTCCTATGATCGCCTTCTCCGGGATGGGCGCGGGTGCGGATAGGGAGAACACGCTGGAAGCCGCACGCCTGAATGCAGATGAAGCCTTTGTTCGTTCGGGCGCACAACCTGCGCAGGTGACACGTGCCGAAGTGATCGCGAACCCATCGAACACGGTTGTTCAGGGCACCATGATTCAGGCTGTGACAGAGACGGCCCTCGACAGCACACTGCCCGGCGCGATCCGCGCCATCGTCTCGGAAGACGTCCATTCTTTCGATGGAACGCGTATCCTGATCCCGCGCGGCGCGCGGCTGATCGGGCGCTACCGCTCCGATGTCGCACTCGCCCAATCGCGCGTCATGGTGGCATGGGACCGGATCATCTTGCCCGATAATCAGACCGTGCAGATCAGCGCCTTCGGTGGAGACGAACTCGGCCGTACTGGCACCACCGGGTTTGTCGACACCCGTTTCGCGCAACGCTTCAGCTCCGCCGCGCTGATCTCCTTGATCGGCGCCCTGCCTGCGGCTGCAGCGGGTCAAATCGACAGCGAGGCGGCGGCCGATGTTGCGAGTGATGTCGGCACCGACCTGCGCGATAGCACGCAAAGCGTGATGCAGGACTATCTGGCGATCCGGCCAGTGATACATGTCGATCAGGGTACACGGATCACGGTCATGGTTGATCGTGACCTCGAGATTTTCTGACATGGCTGCAAGTTATCTGGAAGCGTCGCTCGACCGTTTCGGCCCCGAGGTCCTGCGCGACGACACGATCGAGATCTGCATCAATCCCGACGGACAAGTCTGGGGCGAATTCCAGGGCGATCACTTCATGCGAGGTCTCGGCAGCCCGCTGAGCCAGACCGAGATCAAGGACCTCGGCAACCAGATCGCCTCCGCCGCCTCGACCACGCTAAGCACCAAGAAGCCTATCGTCTCGGTCTCGATCCTATATCGAGATCGCCCGATCCGCGCGCAGGTGATCCAGCCGCCGGCAGTCGAGGGCGGGTTTTCAATATCACTGCGGTTTTTCTCCTCCCTGCCGCTAGAGGCGATCCGGCTCGGATTTCTCTATGGCAAGGAGCGCAGCCTCGAAGGCCTGCGCCGCGAACGTAACGCCGCACTGCGCGATGTGGTGACATCCGGCGACATCGGCGCCGCGCTGCGGTTTTGCGTCGAGAACAAGCTCAACATGATCGTCTCGGGCGGCACGTCGACCGGCAAGACGGTTGCGGCGCGCAAGATCCTTTCGCTGATTCCGCCCGAAGAGCGGATCATCACCATCGAGGAGGCGGCCGAGCTGCGCCCCGAGCAGCCCAATGCCGTGACGTTGATCGCGGACCGGGACACGGATGCCCGCAGTGCCGATGTGCTCTTGGCCTCAACGCTTCGCATGCGACCCGACCGGATTGTCCTAGGCGAAGTCCGCGGTCGCGAGGCGATGACGTTTCTCGAGGCAATCAACACCGGCCACGGTGGATCGCTGACTACGCTGCATGCCGAGACCCCACAACTTGCTGTTCGCCGCCTCGCCATCGCCGCCCTGAAAACCGATGTGCCGATGACCTATGCCGACATGATCGATTACATTGAGGGCTCGATCGACGTGATCATTCAGGCAGGCCGCCATGAAGGCGCGCGCGGGATCACCGAGTTCTTCCTGCCGGGTCAAACCACAGATTTGAACCTCGACACGGTCGACGGCAGAGGCAACAAGAGCCCCTCCGTTGCCGCTGAGTAAAAAAGGAATCTCCCAGATGCGAAAACCAATTCTCGCACTCATGTTTGCCGCCTTGGCGGGCCCCCTTGTGGCGCAGACTTCGCCTCAGGTTTCAAACGATCTCACAGTGGATATGTCGCCTCAACAATACCGGATCTGCAACGATCGTCCGGCGCGACCGACCTGGATGGACGAAATCAATCCGAGGGAGGCCTACAAGGCGCGGACCTTGATGGATCTCTATGAACTGAGGTCATGGCAGGCAATCAAGGAAACTGGTGATTGCAACTGTGACGTTCGCTTCCCGGCTTGGGACGCCGCGTCAGCTGAATACGAAGAACGGTTCCAAGCGATGTCCCAGGCTGAACAAACCCAAGCCCGCCGTTCAATCGCTGAACAGCGAGATAATATTTCAAGAGAGGTTCAGGACCTCTGCGAAGCGCAAGATAACTGGTAATGAGTGTCGTCAGTTGGATGGTCGGAACCGCAGACGCGTTCCTTGTCGATGCGGCCGAGTCCCAGTTCGGGGCAGTGGCCAGCAATACCGGCACGATCGTCCTGCTGATGGTTACGCTTTCGTTGATCGGCGTCTGCATCAACATGGCCTTCCAATTCCGCAGCATGGATGGGGCCAGCTTCTTCTGGTACCTGAT
>NZ_DFRG01000198.1:0-9638 GCF_002378135.1 Thioclava sp. UBA3469 | reverse complement strand
GGGCAAAGGCGAGCGGGGCGATACAATGGCCTCGCAGCAGGGCAGGGCGGGTCTTCGCCTGCAGCACAAGCTTCCGCATGCCCGCGTGGTCTATGTCTCGGCCACGGGCGCGACGACCGTCCACAACCTGGCCTACGCGCAGCGTCTTGGTCTTTGGGGCGGGGAGGATTTCCCGTTCGCGACCCGGTCGGAATTCGTCGAAGCCATCGAGGCGGGCGGTGTCGCGGCGATGGAGGTTCTGGCCCGCGACCTCCGGGCGCTCGGCCTCTACACTGCGCGCTCGCTGTCCTATGACGGGGTCGAGTACGAGATGCTGGAACACGCGCTGACCCCGGAGCAGCGAGGCATTTATGATTCCTATGCCGAGGCCTTCGCTATCATCCACAACAACCTGACTGCTGCGTTGGAGGCGGCGAACATTTCCGGCGCGGTCGACGGGCCGAGCGGGTCGGGCACGCTGAACCGCCAGGCCAAGTCCGCTGCGCGGTCAGCCTTCGAGAGCGCGAAACAGCGCTTCTTCGGCCATTTGCTCACCTCGATGAAGACCCCCACGCTAATCGCATCCATCGATGCAGATCTGGCTGCGGGTCACGCGGCGGTCATCCAGATCGTCTCGACGGGTGAGGCGCTGATGGAACGCCGCCTGTCGGAGATCCCAACCGACGAATGGAAGGATATCCGTTGTGACATCACACCCAGGGAATACGTTCTGGACTACCTCGCCCATTCCTTCCCGGTGCAGCTCTACGAGCCTTTCACCGACAGCGAAGGTAATCTTTCGTCGCGCCCCGTCACGCGCGACGGCCAACCGGTGGAGTGCCGCGAAGCCGTCCGGCGTCGTGACGCGCTGATCGAGAAGCTGGCCTCGCTGCCGCCCGTGCCGGGCGCGCTCGACCAGATCGTGCAGCGCTTTGGCACTGATCTCGTGGCCGAAGTCACAGGGCGCTCGCGGCGCATCGTGCGGAAGGGCGAAGGGCATTCGGCACGGCTCGTGGTGGAGAACCGGGCTGGAGCCGCGAACCTCGCGGAAACCCAAGCCTTCATGGATGACGAAAAGCGTATCCTGATCTTCTCGGATGCCGGTGGCACCGGCCGCAGCTATCACGCTGATCTTGGCGCGAAGAACCAGCGCCTTCGGGTCCACTACCTCCTGGAGCCCGGCTGGAAGGCAGATGCGGCGATCCAGGGCCTCGGGCGCACCAATCGCACCAATCAGGCGCAGCCGCCGCTCTTCCGTCCGGTGGCCACCGATGTGAAGGCGGAGAAGCGGTTCCTGTCGACCATCGCGCGTCGTCTCGACACGCTTGGCGCGATCACCCGCGGCCAGCGCCAGACTGGCGGGCAAGGGTTGTTCCGCCCGGAGGACAACCTCGAGTCGCCTTACGCCCGCGACGCCCTCCGCCAGCTTTACCGCCGCATCTATCGCGGCGATCTGGCGGGATGCTCGCTTGGGGCTTTCGAGGATGCCACTGGCCTCAGCCTGACCGACGACAACGGGCTGAAGGACGACCTTCCTCCGATCACGACCTTCCTCAATCGCCTGCTGGCGCTGACGATCGACATGCAGGCCGTGCTCTTCTCGGCATTCGAGGAGCTGCTCGACCAGCGGATCGAGGGCGCCATCGCCGCCGGGGTCTACGACCTCGGGCTCGAGACACTCCGTGCCGAGAGCTTTCGGGTGACCGACGCACGCGTCATCCATACCCATCCGGGCTCCGGCGCGGAAACCCAGCTGCTGACCATCGCCGAAAAGCGCCGCAATACACCGCTGTCTCTGGCCGATGCGCTCGACTGGCTGGATGACCCTAAAGCGCGGCTTCTGGTCAATAGCCGCTCGGGCCGGGCTGCTGTGCAGGTGCCCGCCACCAGCCTGATGCTGGACGATGGCACCATCGAGCCGCGCCTGCGGCTGATCCGGCCGCTTGATGCTAGCACGGTCCCGGCGAAAATCATGGAAGATACGCATTGGCTGGAAGCCGACCGCGCGGCCTTCGCTGCCGCGTGGACCGCGGAACTGGCTGAGGTGCCGGAGTTCTCCGAAGCCACGCTGCACATCGTGGCAGGTCTGCTGCTGCCGATCTGGAAGCAGCTTCCCCAAGATGAAACCCGCGTCTACCGGCTGCAGACCGACGACGGTCAGCGCATCATCGGCCGCCGGGTTCCGCCGTCTTGGGTTACAACCACGCTGGCAAATGACGCACCAAAACTGACAGCCGCGCAGGTCCATGCCCTCGTTCTGGAGGGCAAGACCGTTGTTCGGCTCGCCGAGGGGATGGAGCTTCACCGCTCCCGTGTCATGGGCGCGAACCGGATCGAACTCTCGGGCTTCTCGGAAGCGGCGAAGGACCGGCTCAAGGCCGATGGCTTCTTCTCGGAGATCATCAGCTGGAAGCTGCGCCTCTTCTGCCCGACCGATCCTACCGGTATCGCCGTGCTGGATCGTCTGCTTGCACGTTGTCCTGTGACGGGACTACATGCACGCGGAGGTTGCTAAGCCATGTATTCCGAGACCGAAGATGTGATCCGCGCACTGGCGGAGAATGCTGAAGGCGTCTGTCGCGCTTACCTTCCCGCCGGACGGCGGGAAGGATCCTACTGGATCGTGGGCGATTTGCAGAACAACCCTGGCCGGTCGCTCTTTGTACGGTTGACTGGGCCCACGTCGGGACCGGGCGCGGCCGGCAAGTTCACCGACGGCGCCACGGGCGAGCATGGCGATCTTCTCGACATCATCCGCGAGCGAACCGGGATCTCCCGCTTTCCCAATCTTCTGGCCGAGGCCAGGGCGCATCTTGGCCGTCCGCAGCCGGTCCTCCCGGATAAACCAGTTCAAAGGAAGGCCAAAGCCCCCGGTGGCACACCAGCGGCAGCGGCGCGTCTGTTCGCAGCCTCGGTGCCGGTCGCAGGCACGCTTGCCGACACCTACCTCCGCTCCCGCGGCCTGACCCAAGGCGGGGAGATGAGCGCCCTTCGCTTTCATCCGAAATGCTGGCATCGGGAGGAGGGTCAGACCCGGAGCATCCCCAGACCGGCACTGATCGCCGCGGTCACCGATGGGGTGGGGGCCGTGCAGGGCGTGCATCGCACCTGGCTGGCGCCTGACGGACAGGGAAAGGCGGCGCTCAAAGCGCAGCGGCGTGCCATGGGTCACCTTCTGGGCAATGCTGTCAGGCTGATCCCGCATGACGACATCCTCGTCGTCGGCGAGGGCATCGAGACCATGCTGTCCCTTGTCGAGGCTGTGCCCGGCCTTCCCGTCTGGGCTGCGCTCTCGTCCGGTCACCTCGGGGCGGTCCTGCTGCCGGAGGGGCTGCAGCGCCTCTACATCGCCATTGACCGCGATCCGGCCGGGCAACGCGCCGCAGAGAGGTTGAGCGCAAGAGCAACCGAGTTCGGGGTGACAGTGCGGGTGCTGGAACCGCGGCTCGGGGATTTCAACGATGATCTTCGGGCGAACGGCAAGGACGCGCTGCGCCAGCATCTGGCAGGTCAGATCGGGCTAGAGGATCGGCATCGCCTGCTGGGCTGAGCTGCATCGCGCAGGGGGGTCTGGGAGTGCGGGGCAGGGGGCTGCATCCAAGTCGTGGCTCTGGATCGTCGTCCTCACCCCATCCCGGGCCTTGCGCATCCACCCGTCAGCCCTGCGCGGCCTTCAAGAGATGGGCAGGCCGTCAAAGCGGTTGCCCCTGCAAGGTCGGAAGGGAAGCTATTTCCGCCGGCGGCAAAGCCGCCTTTGCATCGCGAGACAAATAGCTTCCCTGACGACCTCCTCCACGCTGTTCCGGCCCCGGTGAAGCCGGGGTGAAGGGGCAACCGCCCCGACGGCTCGGGTCTGCCCATGAAGGCCGCGCGGGATGACGCACGGACGAGACAGGCCCGGAGGCAAGAAAACCGATGACGATCCACACCAACGACGACGCGTATGAACCCGCTCACACCGCATCCCATACCGCTCACGCGCTCGACGAGTTGCAGCTCTATGGCTACCGCCCCTTTGACGAGCCCGATCCGCGCCCGATGCCCGATGGGCAGCGCCTCGCGGTCGCCGTCGCCGACATCTTCGACGCCCTCGTCGCGACGCTGGAAGACACCCGCATGGAACCGGACCTCGAAGAGGTGCTCTGGGGCCAGGTCAACCTCTTCCACCGCGCCACGGCCCGGATCGAGCGGTCGCTCGATGAGAACGAGCAGGCGCAGCGCCGCCTCCAGCGTGAGCAGGACGGCTCCGAGGTGAAATCCACCGAACTCGAGCGTCTGACGGCCGAAGGCCTGACGCTGATCGAACGGCGCAACTGCATGGACATGATGCGCGATCACGCCGCGACCGAGTTCGTCCATCACACGGGATCGACCTGGCGGCCTCGCACCGGTTCGATGGTGAACTGCCAGCACATGACCGCTGCGCTGATCGACAGCCGCGACTTCCTGGCCGCGAAGCGCCGCGCGGAAACCGAGGTGATGTTGCCCGCAGGCCCCAAGGTCGCCCTCACCGGCGGGACCGACTTCAACGATCACCGCCTGATCTGGGGCAAGCTCGACCAGGTCCGGACCAAGTATCCCGACATGGTCCTGTTACACGGTGGCAGCCCCAAAGGCGCAGAACTCATCGCCGCCAAATGGGCCGAAGCCCGGGGCGTGACGCAGGTTGCCTTCAAGCCTGACTGGACCAAACACGCCAAGGCCGCGCCCTTCAAACGAAACGATGCGATGCTGGATGTGCTCCCGGTCGGAGTCCTCGTCTTCCCCGGGACCGGTATCCAGGAAAACCTAGCCGACAAGGCCACGAAGCTGGGTATCCCAGTCATGAAGTTCGAGAAGGGGGCGTGAGCCCCCTTTTCTGTTGCTTAGGGGTGCATAGAGTGAAAGCGCCAGGAAATACCGGTAATTCCAACGCTTGCGCGTGGGGTCTCGTAGTCTGGTGGTAGGGTGAAAAGCAAAAGGAGATCGTTCGATGAAGACCGATTTGGTTGAGAAACGCTGTATACACTGCGCTCGAGCAATTACGCGCTCGACCAGCTCCCGTGATCATATTCCATCCAAGTTCCTCCTTGTTCACCCTTACCCTGACAACATTGAAACGATCCGGGTTTGCACCGAATGCAACAGATCGTTCGCGCAGGACGAGGAGTATATGGCGGCGTTCCTTGGGACGCTGCTCTGGAACGGGGACGAACCGAAGTCACAGCTGGAGCGAATTCTCGAGAGTAATTGGGTTCTTCAGGACGATCTTGACGATAGCCTTTTCATCGTTACGTCGGATGCCAAGCAACGCATTGCGCTCGAGCCAGATGAACAGCGTCTCCGGCGTGTCGTGTCCAAGAATGCGGTTGGCCACATGTTTCTCGCTCTCGGGGTTGCTCCGCGACCGTCTAAGATCTCCATTTGCGTGCTTGAGAATTTGCCCTACGCGGTGAGGGAAGGACTCTACGGACTATCGACAGGATGGATCACGGTTCAGGAGGGGGCATACCGCTATCAGCTTGTCGATCAGGGCGCGCTTGTTGTGCGTTCAGTCATCCATGAGTTCTTGGCGACGGAGGCGATTTGGCCGTCTCCAATCGGTCACTCGGCGGGCTATTGACGTGAAGCGACGGGGAACGCTGTTGACGCGATCGGAGCAGATGTCGCGGATTCGATCCAAGAACACGAAACCCGAGATGCTTATACGGCGCGGGCTCCATGCTCGAGGCTATCGCTATCGACTGCACCAGAAAAACCTGCCCGGAACTCCCGATGTAGTGCTTAAAAAGCACGGGGCCGTAATAGAGGTCAGAGGGTGCTTTTGGCATGGGCATGACGGCTGCGGTCGACGGCCCAACACGCACCAGGATTTCTGGAATACAAAGATCGACCGAAATCGCGAGAGGGATCGGGAAAACGAGCGCCTTCTTGTTCAGGCCGGTTGGCGAGTTCTGATTGTTTGGGAGTGTTGCATGGTGGGCAAGGGTCGATGGAAACCGGAAGCCTTGCTTGACGCAGTCGGCGCTTGGTTGGTCTCGGGTAAGAATTTCGAAGAATTTGAAGGGCAGAACGGCGATCGAAGTGGAGACCAATCTGTGGGGGATGCTTGTTAGGGGTTTAACCAGATGTTGTCAATCTTTTCTTGATACTTGACACGGACTTTGGTCTAAGTCGGTGAAAACACCTGCAGGAGGAACGGCATGTCGAGCGAGCAGCCTGTCAAGCCCTTGATACGGAAATCGGTGGAGCTTTTCGCTGGTGCGGGCGGTCTTGGCATTGGGCTTGCGCAGTCGGGTTTCGTTCCACAGATGGTGGTCGAGTACAACAAATGGTGCTGCGACACACTCCGCGACAATCACGGAATCCTTGGCGATGACGGTCGGTCAGATGGTAAGAGCCCGTGGCGGGTTTTTGAGGGCGATGTCCGCAAGGTCGACTTCAGACCGTTGGCGGGAAAACTCGATCTGATCTCAGGTGGTCCACCATGCCAACCCTTCAGCCTTGGTGGGCGTCACCGCGCATACGATGACGCTCGCGACATGTTTCCACAAGCGGTTCGGGCGGTTCGGGAGGCACGGCCTCGGGCATTTGTCTTCGAGAACGTAAAAGGACTGACCCGGGCGTCATTTCTCAGTTACTTTGAATATGTGAAGCTCCAGATGGAACACCCCGAGCTAGTCGCTCGTCCTGACGAGGAGTGGCAGGACCACCTTCGCCGTCTCGAGCAACATCATACCTCCACAAGACGCCCCGGACTGCATTATCAGGTGGTCACAAAGCTTCTGAACTCGGCGAACTATGGAGTGCCGCAAAAGCGCGAGCGTGTGCTCTTCGTTGGTTTTCGAGACGACGTGGACGCGAGGTGGTCATTCGGGCCGGGCGATTTCACACAAGAGGCACTCGTTTGGGACCAGATGTTCGGTGACTACTGGGAGCGTCATAGCGTTGCCAAGAAAGACCGAGTTCTCGAAGGACGGGCACTGCAGTTGTCAAAGCGCCTATCGGTCGAAGAGAAGCCGGAGAGCCTGCCGTGGCGCACGACGCGGGACGCGATTGGAGACCTGCCGGACCCGGAGGGAGCTAAGAGTTCGCACCAGGTCCTGGATCATCGCTTCCAACCCAACGCGAAGGTCTATCCAGGCCATACCGGCAGCTATCTCGATGAGCCATCCAAAACCCTTAAGGCCGGAGTTCACGGTGTGCCCGGCGGAGAGAACATGCTGCGCCGGGCAGATGGCTCTGTCCGATATTTCACGGTTCGCGAAGGTGCCAGGATCCAAACATTCCCCGATGGGTACAAATTTCACGGCGCATGGACTGAATGCATGCGACAACTGGGGAACGCCGTTCCCGCAGAGCTTGCGAGAGTTGTCGGCGACAGCGTTGCCGCGAGGCTGAACGAGTCCGAGGCCGCTTAGCGATGGCACGCCGACCTGAGCTCGAGAAAGCGGATGAGACATCGGCTGCTTTGGAGCAGTTCGCAGAAATGGTGCGGGTAGCGGAGATGACCGCACCTTCGCGCAAGCGCGTTCTGGCGGCCATCTCCGATATGAAGGAGGCTTTACTCCAACTGGAGCGGAACATTGATCCGATACGATTGCCGGATGCGTTTTTTGATCCCTCGGAACCGCGTTTGATTGGGCATTTTGTGGCCTTGGCCCTGCTATCGCAAGAACGCTTGCCGCTCGGAGCGATCACGCCTTTCTATGGGTCCGGTGTGTATGCGATTTACTACAGGGGGCCTGCCGATATTTACGCGCCGATTTCCGGCACCGAGACTCCCATCTATGTTGGGAAGGCCGATCCCCCGACCGGTGCGAAAACTGTTGTGGAGCAGGAGACAAGACTCTTTAGTCGATTGAACGAGCATCGTAAAAACATCGAGAAAGTGGCGGGGATCGATCTCAAGGACTTCGAGTGCCGAGCCTTGGCCGTGCAAAGTGGTTACCAAGCCGCCGCCGAGAACCATCTAATCCGTCTGTTCTGGCCGATATGGAACAACGAAACCAAGATACTTTTCGGGATCGGCAAACATGGTGACGCCGCGTCCACCCGTGCGAACAACAAATCGCCGTGGGATACGATACATCCAGGTCGAGCGTGGGCAGCGGGGAATCCAGAGGCCAAGTCCACAGAGAGTATTCGCTCGGAGGTCGCCGAGCATTTCCGAACCAAGCCAATCTTCAGGACGACGGAGGATATTTTCAACGCGTTTGCCGAAGGCATTCGTCAAGCTGACCGGTTCGACCCGGACAGGGAGAAAGAAATGGAAGAAAAGCCTGGTGATCCCGAGTAACTATTGAACTATCTGATCTTACATAAATTGGATTATCGGATTTTTGGTAAGCCACGGTTTTAATTACAATTTTGAAGCATCTTGGTTGAGGTTCAACCAGTACCTCGTATGGCGTCGCTCACCGGTCCGGCTGAGCGCACCTTTCTCGACCAGGTCCTGCAGATCGCGGGTCGCGGTTGCGCGTGAAGTTCCGGTGATCTTGAGATAGTTGTCGGCGCTAAGGCCGCCTTTGAAACCGCCAGGGCCTTCCTGAAACATTCGAGCGATGGCCTTGGCCTGGCGTTCGTTCAAGTGGTCTCTGTGACGATCGTAGAAGTGTGCCTTGCTGATGAAGAAGCCGACGCGGTCGAGTGTTGCCTGTTGGGCCTTCAAGACAACTTCTGCGAACCAGACGAGCCAATCGGTCACGTCGAGCGTTTTTTGATGCTGCTCGAGCTGGTCGTAGTATGCCTTGCGCTCCTTCTCGATGGTGAAGGCGAGCGAGATGAGGGTCGGCTGGTCAATGTTCTGCGCCAGCGACTTTTCAGCGAGGGCGCGACCCAAGCGACCGTTGCCGTCTTCGAATGGGTGGATGCTCTCGAAATAGAGGTGGCTTAGCCCTGCGCGCGTCAGCGCTGGACGCGGCTCTGCTCCCCCCGGCCCGGTCTTGTTGAACCAATCCGCGTATCGCTCCATCTCAGGCATGACCCGCTCCGAGGGTGGCGCTTCGAAATGTATCGTGGGCCGGTCAAGGCGGCCGGAAACGATTTGCATCGCCTCGGCGTGTTGTCGGTAGGCCCCGATGGTTTCCAACCGACGATCATGGGACAGGAGCATCCGATGCCAGCGGTACAGTGTCTCATGGGTCAGCGGCTCTGCAAAATTGGAATAGACGTCGACCATCATTTCCGCGACGCCCTGTTCGCGCGGTTTGGCAGGGTAGCTGTCCGGATCGAGGCCCAGATGGCGGCGCAGCGAAGACTGGACACTGAGCCGATCGAGGATTTCACCCTCGATGGCGCTCGTCTGCATCGCTTCCTCGCTGAGAAGTTCGATGCGGAGTTGCTCGCGCTCCGGCTGGCTGACATGATGGACCGCGCCGAGGATTTCTCCGGACGACAGCAGAAACTTCTGCTCGAACGCCTCCAGAGCGGAGGCGTCATACCGGAAATCCGGCCAATCGGGCAGCGTCCAGTTCCAAGCCATGAGTTATAGACATCCTTTCTATAACTCATATCTAGATCACCTCTGAGGCATAGAAGTCAACTCTATCGCTCAAAGGACCTGCGGGATGGTATGACCCACAAACCGACGCGAGGCCTTGAGCTAGGCCTTTTCAAGGTGCGTCAGATCTTGCTGACGCGGTCTGGGGATCTTTGGATCGACAGGGTTCTGTTCCGGC
>NZ_DFRG01000235.1:0-3272 GCF_002378135.1 Thioclava sp. UBA3469 | reverse complement strand
CATCCTGACCGAGCCGAAGAACGCGCTGGTGAAACAGTATCAGCGTCTCTTCGAGATCGAGGGCGTGTCGCTGACCTTCACCGACGATGCGCTGACCGCGATCGCCAAGAAGGCGATCGAGCGGAAGACCGGTGCACGTGGCCTGCGTTCGATCATGGAAGACATCCTGCTCGACACGATGTTCGAACTGCCGGGCATGGAAGAGGTCGAAGAGGTCGTGGTCAACGAAGAGGCCGTGACCCAGAGCGACGCCAAGCCGCTGCTGATCTATGCCGAAGCCAAGAAGGAAGGCAAATCGGCGAGCTGATCGCGGTGCTGCCAAGGATTAGACAAGGGGCGAGCTTCGGCTCGCCCTTTTGTTTTTGTCATGTGCCTCACGTAGGCCGTGTTGCTGCGAAGAGACTTCGCTAAACTTCCCCTAGACAGGCGTGTGGGAGCGAATGGCTCATTGCGGACGGCCGCTCGACGATGCGATTTTTGCACCGTGCTGTGCTGGAGGTACCAAATTCCGCCTCGCAGACGCCCTGATCCCCGCACGGGCACTGGACCTCGACGCCCCAACGGATATAACAGGCGAGACGCATTGCGGAGGTTGCCCCATGAAGTTTCTGCTTCGAATTCTCACCTGGTGGAACGGCTCGACCGTCGGCACGCAGCTTTTCACCGCGCGCAAGGGCGTGAAAGTTGGCGAGGACGAGCAAGGCAATATCTATTACCGCACCAAGGACGCCAAGCGCCGCTGGGTGATCTATAACGGTGAAAGCGAAGCGAGCCGCATCCCGCCGGACTGGCATGGCTGGATGCACTTCACCTATGACGAGCCGCCGACCGACAAGCCGCTGGCCCACAAGCCTTGGGAAAAACCGCATGAGGCAAACCACACCGGCACCGAAGCGGCCTATGTGCCGCCGGGGTCGATTCGCCTCGCGCATCCGGTCGAGCGCCGCGATTACGAGGCTTGGCAGCCCGAGTAAGGCCAACCCGCTATGAGCGAAAACCGCACCGAGATCATCACCGGCGCGATCGTGCTGGTCGTGGCCCTGGGCTTTCTGGTCTGGGCAGGGCGCGGCATGGGCATCGGCGCCGATGGCGGCTCTTACCCGCTGCATGCCTCCTTCCGATCGATTGGGGGCGTCGTGCCCGGCACGGACGTGCGGCTTGCGGGCGTGAAGGTCGGGACGGTAACGAACGTCGCGCTCAACCCGAAGACTTTCTTCGCCGATACCACGATTTCGGTGAAAAACGGCGTCGCGCTGCCCGAGGATACGGTTATCGCGGTGACGCAAGACGGGCTTCTCGGCTCGAATTATATCGACTTGATCCCGGGCGGGGCGATCGACGACCTCAAGCCCGGCGATGAAATTCTCGACACGCAAAGCGCGGTCTCGATGCTGAACCTGATGCTGAAATTTGCAGGTGGCGGCAGTGGCGACGGCGCAGGGGAGGGGGCGCAATGATCCGCGCTTTGGTTTTGATCGCGGCGCTCGTTCCCGGGCTCGCTGCGGCGCAGGACTTCACGCAAACGACGCCGGACGACCAGATCCCGCAGGATGAGCCCGCGAAAGGGCTGGCCGACGGTACGGGCGCGATGCTCCGCGGGCTCGACAAGGTCTCGGGCATCGCCTCGGACATCAATTTGAATGTCGGGCAGAGCGTGAAATACGGGCCCATCAAGGTGACGCTGCGCGAATGCCGTTACCCGGCCGACGATCCGTCCTCGGATGCCTATGCCTATGTGACGGTGACCGAAGAGGACAAGCCGCAGCCTGATTTCTCAGGTTGGATGATCGCTTCCAGCCCGGCGCTCTCGGCGCTCGATCACCCGCGTTACGACGTCTGGGTCATACGCTGCAAAAGCGACTGAGGCGCAGGGATCAGGCCTGAGGTGAAGTCGCATTCCCGCGTCAGCGCCTGCGCCAGACGCGCGCGATATTCGATCCGGGTCACTTCGATCGCGCCCATCGAGGCCAGATGCGGCGTGATGTATTGCGTGTCGAGCAAGGTGAACCCCGTCTGGCGCAGCCGGTCCACCAGATAGGTCAGCGCCACTTTCGAGGCATTGGGACGGCGCGAGAACATGCTCTCCCCGAAGAACGCGCCGCCCAATGTGATCCCGAAAATGCCGCCCGCGAGCTCACCGTCCTGCCAGACCTCAAGGCTATGCGCAAAGCCCGCGGCGTGGAGTTGGTCGTAGAGCGTGAAGAGCGGGCCGTTTATCCACGTCTCGTCACGATCTGCGCAGCCTTCGACCACACCCCGAAATGCCGCGTTTGTTGTAATACTGTAATCGTCGCGCTGGATCACTTTCGCCAGAGAGCGCGAAATGTGGAATTTGTCCAAGGGCACGATCCCGCGCAGAGCCGGGTCGAACCAATGCAATTGCGGATTGTCGCGGCTTTCGGCCATCGGAAAGATGCCCTGCGCATAGCCCGCCAAAAGTAGTTCCGCGCTCAACCTGTCCGTCATTATCTTGCCCGGTTTTCCCGTTACGCCTAGGCTCGCCAACAAGATGAACCAGAGCGGGGCCGAGCGCAAATATGGGTTTCTACGATTTCCTCCCCGAGATCGACCGATACGCCGAAGATCCCGGCACGGTGGAGCGGATGAACCTGCGCCACAAGATGATCATCAAGCCGCTGGAACAGGAGATCGCGGGCAAGCGCGTGCTCGATCTGGCAGCGCATGATGGCCGCTGGGCCTATGCTTTCGCGGCGGCAGGCGCCTCGGAAGTGGTGGGAATCGAAGGGCGGCAGGAGCTGATCGACCGCTTCGACCAATTTCCCCGCGCGCATCTGCGCGAGAAGGTGAAGCTGATCTGCGACGACATCTTCGACGGGATGCAGAAGCTGATCGACGCGGGCGAGCGCTTCGACGTGGTGGGCGTCCTCGGTATTCTCTATCACGTCATGGACCATTTTCGGCTCTTCCAGCTGGTGCGCCAACTGGGGCCGGAGCTGGTGATCGTGGACAGCGAATTCGCGCAGCGACCCGGTCCGGTGATCCTGCTGATGCGCGAGCGCACTGACAACGAGCTGAACTCGATTCCGCAGATCGAGGGGCAGGAAAAGGCGCTGATCGGCGTCCCCTCTTTCCCGGCGATGAGTGCGATGGCCGATGTGCTCGATTACGACTGCCACTGGCTGGACTGGGAGCAGATCGGGAATGGCCAGCGGCAGCATATCGGGGATTACTATCGCCCCAAGGACAAAGAGAAAAAGCGCGGCACCTGCCTGCTGACCCCGAAATGAAAAACGCCCCCGAAACCGGGGGCG
>NZ_DFRG01000231.1:0-20300 GCF_002378135.1 Thioclava sp. UBA3469 | reverse complement strand
CTGGCCGAGAGCCTGTATTCCCTCCTCGCCGAGATGCAGAGCGAGGGCGTCCATATCGACGATCTCGACCAGCTCGAGCTGACCGAGACCCACGCCCGCCACTGGCAGGAGAGCCTGCGCTTCATCCGCATTATCGCGCGTTATTTCGACAACGACGCCGAGCTGGACCGCGAGAGCCGCCAGCGGATGGTCGTGGAAGCGGTGATCGAGCGTTGGCGCGAAAACCCGCCCGCCGATCCGGTGATCGTCGCGGGCTCGACCGGTTCGCACGGGGCGACCTCGTTGTTCATGCAGGCTGTCGCGCGGTTGGAAAACGGGTCGATCGTTCTTCCCGGCTTCGACCGCGACATGACGCAGGCGGCCTGGGATAGTCTCTATTCCGGCCCATTTCCGCTCGAAGACCACCCGCAGTTCCGCTATCGCAGCTTGCTCGATAAGCTCGGGCTCTCGGCGGAGGACGTCGTCGATTGGGATGAGATCTCCGCGCCGGACCCGGGCCGCAACCGCCTCCTTTCGCTGGCACTGCGGCCGGCGCCGGTTACCGATCAATGGCGGCGCGAAGGCGCTGGGCTGGGGCCGCTCGTTCCGGCCTGTCACGGGCTGTCGCTGATCGAAGCGCGCGATCCGCGCCATGAGGCGCTGTCGATTGCGCTCGCGCTGCGCGAAGCGGTCGAGCGGGGCGTCAGTTCGGCTCTGATCACGCCCGACCGCCTTCTGGCGCGCCGCGTGGCGGCGGCGCTCGACCGGTGGGGGATCGTGCCGGATGACAGTGCGGGACAGCCGCTGCAGCAGACTGCGCCGGGCCGGTTCCTGCGGCAGATCGCGGCGATGCGGGCGCGTCCGGTCGGGATCGCCGATCTGATCGCGCTGCTGAAACATCCGCTGACCGCGACCGGCGACGCGGAACGTGGGCCGCATCTGCGCAACACGCGCGAGCTGGAGCTGCGCCTGCGCCGCTATGGGCCGGCGTTCCCCGATCGCGAGTGCCTCACGAAATGGGCTGAAAAAGACCCTGATTCACGGGAACCCTGGGCGCAGTGGCTCTGCGATATTCTCGAAGATTTCGCGGCTCCGCCGGCGGCCGCGCTGACTGATCACGTGGAACAGCACTTCCGTCTGGCAGAACGGATCGCCGCCGGACCGAGTGCCGCGACCGAGACCAGCGAGCTGTGGCGCGAGGCGGCGGGTCGCGAGGCGCGTCGTTTGATGGAGGACCTGCGCAGCCAGTCCGGCTTCGGCGGGCATCTCGGCGCGCTCGATTACGCCGATCTGGTTAACCGACACCTTCAGAGCGGGCTCGTGCGGCAGACACTCGCGGCGCATCCTTTGATTGCGATCTGGGGGACGCTGGAAGCGCGCGCGCAGGGGGCCGAGCTGGTGATCTGTGGCGGGCTGAACGAGGGAAGCTGGCCCGAAGCGCCCGCGCCCGATCCGTGGTTCAGCCGTCAAATGCGGCTGGAATCGGGTCTATTACTGCCCGAACGGCAGGTCGGCCTCTCGGCGCATGACTTCCAGCAGGCGGTTGCCGGGCCGCAGGTGATCCTGTCGCGCTGTGCGCGCGATGCGGAGGCGCAGACGATCCCGTCGCGCTGGCTCAATCGTCTCTTGAACCTCGTGGATGGCCTTCCCGATCAAGGCGGCACCGAGGCGTTGGCCGAGATGCGCGGGCGCGGCAAGCGCTGGCTCGATCTGGCAGACGCGCTCGAGACGCCGCGGATCACGCTTGAGCCCGCCAAACGCCCGTCGCCGCGCCCGCCTGTCAATGTGCGCCCGCGCGAATTGCCGGTCACCGCGATCGAGACCCTGATCCGCGACCCCTATGATATCTACGCGAAGCGCATTCTGAAGCTGCGCGCTCTCGATCCGCTGCGCCCCGAACCCGACGCTTTGCTGCGCGGTCAGGTGCTGCACCAGATCGTCGAAACCTTCGTGAAGACCTATGACGAGACCGCGACCATCGAAGCGGCGCAGGCGCGTCTGATGGAGATCGCAGAGGAGGTGATGCTCCGGGAAATTCCTTGGCCCAGTGCGCAGCGTATCTGGCTCGCGCGGGTTCGGGGGATCGCCGAGACATTTTGCCGGGCCGAGGCCGAGCGTCGCGCGCAGGGCGCGCCCATGGTGGTAGAGAAAAAAGGCTCTGTTTCACTGCAAAACCCGATTTTCACGCTGACTGCGAAGCCCGACCGGATCGACATTCTCGAAGACGGGCGCGCTTGGATCTACGATTACAAAACTGGCACGCCGCCTTCCGAACGGGAGGTGATGGCCTTCAACAAACAGATGCTTCTGGAGGCCGCGATGGTCGGGCGCGGGGCCTTCGAGGCGATCGGGCCGCGCGAGGTCGCGGGCATGTCCTATGTGCGGCTCGGCGGCGACGGCGCCACCACGCAGATCAAGGGTAAATCCGGTGATCGCAGCGAGACGCCCGAGGAGAGTTGGGAGAAATTCCGCAAGCTGATCGCGCGCTATTTCGAGCCGACGCAGGGCTTCACCGCGCGGCGCGCCCCGCAAAAAGCGCGCGCCCGGACGGATTACGATCAGGTCTCGCGCTTCGGGGAATGGGATGTCACCGATGAAGCCGAGGGGGAGGACGTGTCATGACCCATCCGGCCAGCCTCAGACAGCATCAGGCCTCGCAACCGGACAGCTCGGTCTGGCTCGCCGCGAATGCGGGGTCGGGCAAGACCAAGGTGCTGACCGACCGCGTCGCGCGCATGCTTTTGGCCGGAACAGAGCCTCAACGCATCTTGTGCCTGACCTACACCAAGGCCGCCGCGGCGGAGATGCAGAACCGACTGCTTGGGCTGCTGGGCGGCTGGGCGATGATGGACGAGGCGAAGCTGTGCGAGAAGCTAAGGGCGCTGGGTGCCGATGAGGCGCTCTCTGCCGAGGATCTGGCGAAAGCGCGGCGGCTGTTCGCCAAGGCGATCGAGACGCCGGGCGGGCTGAAGATCCAGACGATCCACGCCTTCTGCGCGGGATTGCTGCGCCGCTTCCCGCTTGAGGCGAAAGTCTCGCCGGGCTTTTCCGAGATGGACGACCGCGCCGGCGAATTGATGCGCGAGGATATCCTCGAGGAGATCGCGACGGGCCCGGATTGCGACCGGCTCGATGCGTTGCTCGGCGTCTATTCCGGTGAAGATCTGACATCACTCGCAGCCGATATAAGCCGGAATAGGGTCGGTTTTGCAGGCGATCTGGGCTTGCCCGATCTGCTGGAAGCCTATGATCTGCCGCGGGACATGACCGAAGAGGCGCTGCTGTCTGAGGTCTTCGACGACGGCGATCTGAAGATGATCCGCGAGGTCGCGCCTGCGTTCCTCGCGAGTTCCAAGAACGACCAGCGCGTCGGCGCAGGGTTGGCGGCGGCGCGTGACCGCGATCTCGCCTCGGTGCAGGCTCTGGAAGACGTGCTTTGCGTCAAGAAACCGAAAGACGGCCCGCCCTATCAGCCCAAGCTCGACAAGGTCGCCACCAAGGCGCTCGCCAAATCGCTGGGCGACGGCACGATGGCGGCGCTGTCCGATCTGTCCGAGCGCGTCTCCGAGAACCGTCCCCGCCGCCTCGCCTTCGTCGCGGCCAAGCGCGCCCATGCGTTGCACCGGTTCGCGCAGGTCTTCCTGCCGCGGCTCGACGCCTATAAAGCCGCGCGCGGCTGGCTCGATTTCGACGATCTGATCGACCGCGCGGCGGCGCTCCTGGATGAGCCATCGGTGGCGCAATGGGTGCTGTTCCGCCTCGATGGCGGGATCGACCATATCCTCGTCGATGAGGCGCAGGATACCAGCCCCCGGCAATGGCGGGTGATCGAGCGGATCGCCGAGGAATTTACCTCTGGCGAAGGCGCGCATAAGGGCGAACGCACGCTGTTCGTGGTGGGCGACCGCAAGCAGTCGATCTATTCCTTCCAAGGGGCCGACCTTCAGCAATTCGAGGAAATGCGGGCCCATTTCGCCCGAAAATTCGCGGATATCGGTCGCGCGCTCTCTCCGCTGGAGCTGGAACATTCCTTCCGATCGTCCGCCGCCGTGCTGCGGTCCGTGGACCTCGCTTTTGCACGCGGGGCCGAGCAGGGCCTGGGCGGCGCTCCCTCGCATATCGCCTTCCACGAGGCGCTTCCGGGCCGCGTCGATCTGTGGCCCGCGATCGAGTCGGTGAAGACGGAGGACGAGGACGATTGGGAAAGCCCGGTCGATCTGACGAGCGCGGAATCGGCGATTTCTCAACTATCGCGCATGATTGCCGCCGAGATTTCCGCGATGATCGCGCAAGGCGTGCAAATCCCCGATCACGAGGCGCCCGGCGGCGCGCGCCCCGTGCATGAGGGCGATTTCCTGATCCTCGTGCGGCGTCGCTCGGAGCTGTTTTCCGAGATCATTCGCGCCTGCAAATCGATCGGGCTGGCGGTCGCGGGGGCGGATCGCCTGAAGCTAGGCGCGGAGCTTGCGGTGCGCGACATCCGCTCGCTGCTGAGCTTCCTCGCGACGCCCGAGGACGATCTGTCGCTGGCGGAGGCGTTGCGCTCGCCGCTTCTGAACTGGTCCGAGCAGGAGCTCTATCAGCTCGCGCAGCCCCGGAAGGGCTATCTCTGGGAGGCGCTCCGCCGTGGCGAGATGCGGCCCGATACGCAGGAGATGCTGAAAGATCTGCGCGACAATTCCGATTTCCTGCGGCCCTTCGAGCTGATCGAACGCCTGCTGACCCGGCATGGCGGGCGCGAGCGGCTTCTGGCGCGGCTTGGCCCCGAGGCGGAGGACGGGATCGACGAGTTGATCTCGCAGGCGCTGGCGTTCGAGCGTAACGAAGTGCCCAGCCTGACCGGGTTCCTCGGCTGGCTCGATGCGGATGACGTGCAGGTGAAGCGGCAGCTGGACGGGGCAGGGCGCGCGATCCGGGTGATGACGGTCCACGGCTCGAAAGGGTTGGAAGCGCCGATCGTCATCCTGCCCGATACGGCGAAGAAAAAAGAGCCTAACCCACCTAAAATCCTGCGTTTGGACAATGGCGTCGCGGGGCTGCGGCAACCCGCGCCGGACGCGCCGGAGGCCCAGCTTTCGGCTGCGGGTAAGGAGACGACCGCCCGGACGGAAGAGGCACAACGGCTTCTCTACGTTGCGATGACGCGGGCGGAGAAATGGCTGATCGTGGCCGCAGCGGGCGAGGTCGGCGAGGGCGACGAGACCTGGTATAGCCGAATGAAATCGGGCCTCGAAGCTGCCGGGACCGAGGACGTCACGGGGCTTTCCAAGCCATTGCAGGAATTGGGCGAGTTTCCGCGCCACGCGACCGGCGCATGGCCGGAAAACGCGCGCGCCCCTGCGGTCGCAGAGGAGGTCACGCGACTGGATCTGCCCGCGTGGAGCCTCACGCCCGCAGCGGCCGTCGAGCCGCCGCCGCGTCCGCTTTCGCCCTCCGATTTGGGCGGTGCGAAGGCTCTGTTCGGTGATGGCGAGATGATGGACGAAGACGAGGCGCTGCGTCACGGGCGAAACCTGCACCGGCTTCTCGAACATCTGCCGGAACGGCCGCGCGACCAGTGGGAAGATCTTGCCGAACTGTTGCTGTCCGAGGGCGAGGATGCGCTGCTTCCGGGTGAAATAGAGCCTGTTTTGGCCGAAGCGATCCGCGTTCTCGAAGCGCCGGGCATGGCGGCGTGGCTGGGCCCGGATTGTCTGGCGGAGGTCGAACTCACCGCCGCGCTGGAGGAATTCGGCGGCCAGCGGATTCACGGCTTCATCGACCGTCTGCGGATCGATGCCGAAGGCGTTCACATTCTCGATTACAAATCCAACCGCACTGTCCCTACGTCGCCCGATCAGGTGCCCGAGGGGATCGTGCGACAGATGGCCGCCTATCGCGCGGCATTGCGGCAGATTCACCCCGAACGCACCATCACCTGCGCGATACTGTGGACACAGGACGGAACGATCATGCCGCTCGCAGATGCACAGCTAGACGGGAGCTTGCGCACGCCCACTGTATCTTGACGCCGACGGGGGCGGAACTTACCTTCCTTGCCGACCCAATATTCAGGAGGCTGACATGGCTACCGTTGCTGTTACCGACGCCACTTTCGACGAAGAAGTGCGCAAGTCCGACGTTCCCGTCGTGGTGGATTTCTGGGCTGAATGGTGCGGCCCCTGCCGCATGATCGGCCCGTCGCTCGAAGAGATTGCCCAGGAAATGTCGGGCAAGATCAAGGTCGTGAAAGTGAACGTCGACGAGAACCCCGACAGCCCGGCGACGCTGGGCGTGCGCGGCATCCCCGCCCTGTTCCTGTTCAAGGATGGCGAGGTCGTCTCGAACAAGATCGGCGCAGCCCCGAAAGCGGCGCTGCAAAGCTGGATCAACGAATCGATCTGATCTGCGGATCAGGTTTGACGGAAAAGGGCGCCCTCGGGCGCCTTTTTTCATATCGGCCAGCCGAAATGGCGCAGCCGCGCGCGCAGGCGGTCTTCGAATTCGGGGCGGCCTGCGTTGAGCGATTGCAGCTGCAGGAACCAGTAGAGGTAACGGGCGACCGGCGGCGTCTCGCGCAGTTTGGCGAAAGCGGCCTCGATCCCGTCGCGCGGCACCAATCCCGCGATGTGGTGGAAATCCGACAGGCCGAACAGGATCGCGGGTTTTCGCAGGAAGAACCCTTCGAGGGCGAGCGCGCTGTTTTGCGTGGCAACGAAGCGGCAGCGGCGGAGCAGCTCAGGCGAACCACCGGACTGGAAGCGAAAGCGCGGGTGACGTGCCGCGATCGCCTCCAGCGCCTCGATTTCGCGCGCTGTGTAATCCTCGTTCGGGTGCAGCGTCGCCACGACCGGGCCGGAATGACGGGCCAGCACTTCCTCGATCATCTGCACCGGGCTCACCGACTGAAACGAGCGGTGATCCAGCAGCCGTCCCTGCAGGGGAATGAAGGCCAGATCTTCCTCGTTAGACGGCTTTACGCCGGAATAGAGCCTGTTTCGTGTGGAAAAGAAGAACTGCGCCGCGGCGTCCCCGTCCACCTCATCGGCATCGAAGGGCGTCTGAGCGACCGGCCAATCCCACCGCTCCGCCTCCGCCTCGACATGCCAGAACGCGCCGACATAGGTCCGTCGGCAGGTCAGCGCCCGCGCATGGGTCGGCGGCTCCATTCGGTAAAGCGCATAGCCCTCGCGGGACGGTGCCGCCGCGCGCGCCTCCGCACCTGTCCGATGCAGGCTGACGGTCCAATCCGCCGCCTCCACCGCTCCGATCAGCCGCTTGAAGAAATTGTGTTCACCGGCCCGGACCTGCTCCAGAATCCAGTCATCGAGATAGATCGAAAGGTGCTGCGCGCTCATGCGGTGACGCTAGCCGCAGGCTCCCGCACCGGCAAGCGGGGTTGCAGCCCCGGCCTGCGGGTTACATATCTTTGGCGCAAACGGAGGACTAACATGGCCGAAGAGAAATTCCCGGGCTGGCACGGCACGACGATCATCGGCATCCGCAAGGGTGGTAAAGTGGTGGTCGCGGGCGATGGGCAGGTCAGCCTTGGCCAGACCGTCATCAAGGGCTCGGCGCGCAAGGTGCGCCGCCTGAGCCCCGGCGGTCACGACATCGTGGCGGGCTTTGCGGGCTCGACCGCGGATGCGTTCACCCTGCTGGAGCGGCTCGAGAAGAAGCTCGAAGCCTCGCCCGGTCAGCTGATGCGCGGCTGCGTGGAGCTGGCGAAGGATTGGCGCATGGACAAATACCTGCGCAATCTCGAAGCGATGCTGATCGTGACCGATGGCAAGGATCTCTACGTTCTGACCGGCGCGGGTGACGTGCTGGAGCCGGAACACGGCATCGCCGCGATCGGCTCGGGCGGCAATTTCGCCCTCGCCGCGGCGCGCGGGCTGATGGAAACCGATCTCGATGCCGAGGCGGTCGCCCGCAAGGCGATGGCGATCGCGTCGGACATCTGCGTCTACACCAACGGCAACCTGACGGTGGAGAGCATCGGTGGCTGAGCTGACGCGCGACGATCTGCGCGCGGCGGTCGCGGCTGGCCACATCAACGAGGCGCAGGCCGCCTCCGTGATGGCGCTGGCGAGCAACCGCCTCGCCGGTCGCGCGGCCCTTCCGGCCGAGGACGAACCGTTCGAGCTGTTCAAAGGCTTCGCCGAGATCTTCGTGACCGTCGGCCTCGGCATCCTGATCACCGGGTCGTTCGGCTTCCTCCTCTTCGCGGGCGGCAAGCTGGGTTACGCGATGCTGATCCCGCTGATTGCGCTGCTGGGGGAATATTTCACCCGCAAGCGCCGCATGGTGCTGCCTTCGATCCTGCTGACGCTCACGCTGGGCGGGGCGGTGCTGGCGAGCTTCCTCGGCATTCCGATCCTCGGGATGCGCTTCATCGCCGAGGCGCCCAACTTCGACCTTGCGCTGGTCGCGACCGCGGTCGCGCTGATTGCGTGGTTCCTGCGCTACCGGGTGCCGTTCTCGATGTTCCTCGTGGGGCTTTGCGGGCTGGGCCTGCTTCTGTCCTTTGCGAAGGGCTTCGACCCCGAAGCGCCGATTTCTCAGACGGTCGATCTGTTCGATCTGTCGAACGGCTCGGCGCTGTCGCTCGCGATGCTGGTCTTCGGGCTCTTGGCGCTCGCCGGTGGCATCTGGTTCGACATGCGCGACCCGCATCGTCTGGGTCGCCAATCGGCCTCGGGCTTCTGGCTGCACGTGCTGGCGGCGCCTGCGCTGGTCAACACGCTCGCGCTGACCTTCTACAAGATGGGGCCGGGCACGGGCTATGTGCTGCTGCTCGCCACGCTTGCCGTCTTCGCCGCGCTGGCGCTGATCATCGACCGGCGCTCCTTCTTCACGGCCGGGATCGGCTACATGATCTTTCTCAGCTTCTACGCTTTCGGTGACGCTGCCGATCCGCGTAGCTGGTGGATCACGCTGATCCTGATCGGCCTCTTTCTCACCGCGCTCGGCTCCTTCTGGACCGAGCTGCGCACGCGCCTGATGCGCGCGCTTCCCAATTTTCCCGGCAAGCACCGCCTGCCGCCCTATGCCACGGAGTAATCCATGACCGATCTGACCCCCCGCGAAATCGTCTCGGAACTCGACCGTTTCATCATCGGCCAGAAGGACGCCAAGCGCGCCGTCGCCGTTGCGCTGCGCAATCGCTGGCGCCGTCAGCAACTGCCCGACGATTTGCGCGAAGAGGTTTATCCGAAGAACATCCTGATGATCGGCCCGACCGGCGTCGGCAAGACCGAGATCTCGCGCCGTCTGGCGAAACTGGCCCGCGCGCCCTTCCTGAAGGTCGAGGCCACGAAGTTCACCGAAGTGGGCTATGTCGGTCGTGACGTGGAGCAGATCATCCGCGATCTGGCCGATGTCGCGATGGTCCAGACCCGCGACTACATGCGCGAAGAGGTGAAGGCGAAGGCGCATCAGGCCGCCGAGGATCGCGTGATCGCCGCGCTCGCCGGCACCGATGCGCGCGAAAGCACCCGCGAGATGTTCCGCAAGAAGCTGCGCGATGGCGAGCTCGACGACAAGATCATCGAGCTCGATGTGGCCGATCAGTCCGGCGGCATGCCGCTCGGGATGATGGGCGGTCAGCCGGGCATGGAACAGCAGATGCAGGGTCTTCAGGACCTGTTCAAAGCCTTCGGCGGCAACCGCACCACGCGGCGCAAGATGACCGTCTCGGAAAGCTACGAGACGCTGATCTCGGAAGAGGCCGACAAGCTTCTCGACGACGAGACGGTGAAGACCGCAGCCCTCGAGGCCGTGCAGCATTCCGGCATGGTCTTCATCGACGAGATCGACAAGGTCACGGCGCGCTCGGATGCGCGCGGGGCCGATGTCTCGCGCGAAGGCGTGCAGCGCGACCTGCTGCCGCTGATCGAGGGCACGACGGTTTCGACCAAGCTCGGCCCGGTGAAGACCGACCATATCCTGTTCATCGCCTCGGGCGCGTTCCACATCGCGAAGCCGTCGGATCTGCTGCCCGAACTGCAGGGCCGTCTGCCGATCCGCGTGGAGCTGCAGGCCCTGACCGAGCAGGACTTCACCCGCATCCTGTCGGAGACCGACAACGCGCTGACCCGCCAGTATCAGGCGCTGATGAAGACCGAAGAGGTCGAGGTCGCCTTCACCGAGGACGGTATCGCGGCGCTCGCCCGGATCGCGGCGGAGGTTAACCAATCGGTCGAGAATATCGGCGCGCGAAGGCTCTATACCGTCATGGAACGCGTGTTCGAGGAGCTGTCCTTCACCGCGCCCGACCGTGGCGGACAAAGCGTCACCGTCGATGCGGAATTCGTCGAGAACGAGCTGGGCGATCTGACCCGCGACACCGATCTGAGCCGCTACGTCCTCTAGGGCACTGGCACCCCGCGCCCGCTCTGTTATCCTCCTGCGGGAGGGATGCGAGGCGCGGGCGATGGTGCGGTTTCTGATCGTAATCTTGATGCTGAGCTTGGCCGCCTGCGCACCGCGTGGGCGGCTTGCCTATCTCGATCACCCGGTCGCCGATGCGCGCTCGATTTTCGTGGGCTCGACCCGGGCGCCCGATCCGCAGACCGGGCAACCCTTCGGCTCCGCGCGCAGTCAGCAGCTGCGGCTCGCGCGCTTCGATGTCGCCACGCCGCCGGACCGCGAGGTGGCCGAGATCGCCTATCCGATGACCGACACCTCGCCGGTCGACCCGGACAAGCAGTTCCTCGTCTCGCAATCCGAGATCGACATGAAGCGCCCCGCGTTCCAGTCGGAGCTGCGCGCGGCGCTGCGCAAACATGACGGGCAGGCGGTGCTGTTCGTGCATGGTTTCAACAACTCCTTCGCCGAAGGGCTGTACCGGATGGCGCAGATGGGCGCGGATTTCGATCTGCCCGGCGTGCTGGTGCATTATTCCTGGCCGTCGCGGGCGAATGTGCTGGGCTATGCATATGACCGGGATTCGGTGCTGTTCGCGCGCGACGGGCTGGAGAAATTGATCGACGATCTGAACGCGGCGGGGGCGAAACGCATTCTGATCGTGGGCCATTCGCTGGGTGCGGAACTGGTGATGGAGGTGCTGCGTCAGGAAGCGATTACGCAGAAACAGGGTCGATTTTCGACGATTTCCGGGGTGGTCCTGATCTCGCCGGACATTGCGGTGGATGTGTTCAAGACGCAGGCCGACGCGATCGGCGCGCTGCCGCAGCCGTTCATCATCTTCACCTCCGCGAAGGACCGCGCGCTCCAGCTATCGGCGCGGCTGTCGGGCAAGCGCGACCGGCTGGGCAATCTGGAAGACGTCTCCAGCATCGCGCATTACAAGGTGACGCTGATCAACGTCTCGGCCTTCAACACAGGCGACGGGCATTTCAACGTCGTCACCTCGCCTGCGCTGATCCGGCTTCTCGACAGCGCGCAGAAAGTGGCCGAGGTGCTCGAGGTCGAACAGTTCGGGCGCACGGGACTGGGCGATGCTGTGGTGCTGACGGTCGAGAATACGACGCAGATCATTCTCGCGCCGATCTCGGGCGGTTAGCGGATCCGGCGCAGATAGACGTAATAGGCGCCCGCGCCGCCATGTTTCAGATGCGCCTCGTTGATCTGCATGACGGCAGGCGCGAGCGGCATCATCCGCAGCCATTGCGGGACCTGATGACGCAGAACCCCCACCCGCCGCGGGATCGGGCCGTCATCGTCGCCGCGCTTACCCTTGCCTGTGATCACAAGCACCAGCCGCTTGCCGTGGCTTTGTGAATTCAGGATGAAGCGGATCAGTTCGGGATGGGCTTCGGCCAATGTCAGCCCATGCAGATCGAGCACGCCTTCGGGCTTCAGCTTGCCGCGCGTCATCGCCTTATGCGCCTTGCGGTCCATCGTGACGGGCTGTCGCGCGAGATGCTCGCCCGGCTCCGGGGCAAGATCGTGACGGCCCGGCGAGGGCTTGGCGTGCTGGCCCATCTCGAAACTGCGCAGCCCCTCGGCCCTCGCTTTCGGCTTCGGTTTGGGCGTCAGAAAAGACTCTAATTCGGCGGGATCGGCCTTTTTCGGGCGGTAATTCTCCGTGGTCGACGCCACGCGATCCCACAGCGCGCGTTCTTCGGGGCTGAGTTTGCGTTTGCGGCTCATGCGCGCCTCCGCAAGCCGATCATCCGGCCCTTGGCGTTGATCGCGCCTGCAATGCGTCCGGCGTCCATGCCGGTGCCGATGAAGAGATCACCGCGCCCCGCGCCCTTGATCGCAGAGCCCACGTCCTGCGCCACCATCAACCGCTGCCCGAAGCCGGGGCAGTCGATCCAGACCGGGCTGCCCAGCGGCACGACCTCGGGGTCCACGGCGAGGCTGCGTCCTGCGCTCACCGGACGCCCCATCGCGCCCAGGGGGCCGGTGTCGTTGGGGATATCGAGCACCCGGAAGAACACGAAAGACGGATTGTGATCGAGCAGCCCCTGTAACTGATCGGGGTTCTCGGCGGCCCAGCGTCGGATGAACTCGGGCGTCATCTCCTCGACCGGGGCTGCGCCGCGCGCGATCAGCTCCTTGCCGATCGAGCGGTAGGGATGCCCGTTCTTGCCGTCGAAACCCAGCCGCAGGCTGCCACCATCGGCAAACCGCACCCGCAGCGATCCCTGCACCTGCGCGAGATAGGCCTCGATCGGGCTCTCCAGCCAGACCAGTTCGTGACCTGCCAGCAGATCGCCCACCGCGATCTCGGCGCGGGTATACCACGGCGAATTAGACCCTATTTCAGCCGGTTTCGCATAAAGCGGCCAGGCGAAGCGGTCGGATTTCTCCCGCGCGCCGGGGAGTTCGGGTTCGTAATATCCGGTGAAATGCGTAGCCCCCTCGGGGGCGATTTCATAGGGGGTGAAATAAGTCTCGAAGGCGGCTCTGGCATCGTCCAGCCCGGCGGTGTCCATCCCATAGAGATCGGCCGTAACGCAAAACGCCGCCCAAGCGGCGGCGTGATCGTCCCGGCTCCATCCGGGAATATTGGCGAAGGACAGCGCCACCGGCTTCAGCCGCCCGTGGCGACGAGCTGCCAGTTCGGGTCATTCGCACCCATCGTGCGGGCGAAAGTCCAGATGTCACGCTGCTTGCGCGGCGATTTGGGGTCGCCCTCAACCACCTCTCCGGCGGCATCGCGCGCGACCGAGATGATCTCGGCCCCGAAGCGCACGGTCACTTCGGCTTCCTTCGTGGAGTGGTCGAAATCGGCATTGCTCAGCACCAACTCGCGCAGGCCGAGGAATTCCGCCTGAACGTCGAGACCCTTCTCCTTGCGCGCTTCCACGGCGCCCTCGAAGGCCTCGTAGACCTCGGCGGACAGGAAGGGGCGGACCTTTTCCAGATCGCCGGTCTCGAAAGCCATCAGGATCATCTCATAAGCGCCGCGCGCCCCTTGCAGGAATTCCGACACCGAGAAGCTCGGCTCGACCCGTTTCATCGCGGCCAGCGCGACGGCGGCGGTCGAGCCTTCGGGCACATTGTCGATGATATCGTGGTCGGGACCGCCTTCGATCACGTCGAAATCGCGCTTCGGCGTCGGCGTGTCGGGCGTTTCGGGCGCGATCGGCTTTTCATAGCCCTCACGGGTCCCGAGCACGCTTTTCAGCTTGAAAATCAGGAAGATCGCAATCGCCGCGAGGACGATAAGCTGAATGACGGCACCGGACATCGAGACCCCTGTGTTTGGCTTCATGTTTGTTTCTAGGTCAATGGCTACTTATGTAAGGCGTCAACTAGTTCAAGTCCACCGGCGCAGCTTGCCCGGAGACGCGATAAAAGAGGATGCCATGTGGATCTTTCTGGCCTTTCTGGCCGTGCCGCTGATCGAGATCGGTCTGTTCATTCAAGTGGGCGGGCTCATCGGCCTGTGGCCGACGCTGGGGATCGTGTTGCTGACCGCGATCGTCGGCACGTCGCTGGTCCGCCGGGAAGGGGCGCGTGCGCTCAACGATCTGCGCAGCTCTCTCAATGAATTGAGCGACCCGTCGCGCCCGCTGGCCCATGGTGCGATGATCCTCGTGGCCGGGGTGCTGCTGCTGACGCCGGGCTTCTTTACCGACACGGTCGGGATTCTGCTGCTGATCCCCGGGATTCGCGACTGGGTGATGAAAGCCGCGGCGAGCCGGGTGAAGGTGCAGCGATTCGAGATGGGCGGCGCGTATCGGACGACGACCCAATACGATCCGCGCCGCGACCCTCCGAACCGTCCGCGCGATCCGGAGATCCTCGACGCCGAAGAGGTCGAGGAAATGACCCATCGCGACGATCCCAACGGCAAGCCTCCCGGCGGGCCGTCCGGCTGGACGCGTCATTGAGAATTGAGGCTTCTTTCTGCCGGTGCTAAACCTCGCACAATTAATTTTGGGAGAGGTCGATGACTGACGAAGCAAATGGCGAGACCAACGGCGCCGCGGATCCGCAGCAAGAGCAACAAGGGCTGCGTATGAACATCCTCGCGCAATTCACGCGCGACATGTCCTTCGAGAACAATGTCGCCACGAAAGGCGTGCAGACCAGCGACATCCAGCCCGAGATGCAGGTGCAGGTGTCGCTCGATGCCAAGAAGCGCAACGCCGAGCATCAGTACGAGGTGATCACCAAGTTCAAGATCACCGCGAACAACAAGTCGGACGGCGCGACACTCTACCTGCTCGAGCTCGATTACGGCGGCATCTTCCACGTCGAAGGCGTGCCGGAAGATCAGCTGCATCCGTTCCTGCTGATCGAATGTCCTCGCCAGCTGTTCCCCTTCGTGCGTCGCATCGTCTCGGATGTGACCCGCGACGGTGGCTTCCCGCCCTTCAACCTCGAGATCGTCGATTTCGTCGCGCTGTATCGCAACGAACTGGCGCGTCGTCAGCAGACCGAGGCGCCCACGACGGTCTGATTCGTCAAGCAGGCCTGAGGCGCGGCATCGTGCCTCAGGGACAAGCTGACACCGTGACTCTGGCCTGTCACGGACCCATTTTGTAACGGTGATCCCGTCCGCGACCCGGGCAGGATCACCGGATTCAAAAGAGGTATCATGGGCCAGATACAGGCATGGATCGAGGGCACGCTCGCCCCCGTCGACGTGATGGATGCGCATCGCGAAGGGATCCGCCACCGGGCGGTTTCCATTTTCGTCATGGATGGCGAAAAGCTCCTTTTGCAGAAGCGTTCGGAAAACTGCCTGCAATCTCCCGGTCTCTGGTCGAATACCTGCTGCAGTCATCCCGATTGGGGGGAGCGCCCCGAGACCTGCGCGCTGCGGCGACTGCGCGAGGAGCTGGGCATCGAGGGGCTCTATCCCGCCCATGCCGACCGCATCGAATACCGGATGGATATCGGCGACGGGCTCGTCGAGCATGAAGTAACCGATATCTACATCGCCTATGCGCAGCGCGGCCTGACCGTGAACCCCGATCCCGAGCTGGTCTCGGAGACCCGCTGGATCGGTCTTTACGACCTCGGGGCCGAGGTGCGGCGCTATCCCGATCGGTTCTCGCGCTGGCTCCGGTTTTACATGCACGAGCATATCTCCCGTATCCTGCCCGCGCTAATCTGCTGAGCGGCGGGGATTTCTGCCGATCGCCTTAAATTGCTACGCGGAATTCTGCGCTTGCCCTAGCTTTCGCATCGCTTACCTGTAACTCTGCTCTCGATTGGGCGGGGGCATGAGTAATGGGACCGAAGACCATCCGAGTTTTTCATTTGAGCGTGGCGGCGCTTGCGATCCTCGCGACCCCGGCACTCGCATATTCGTTGAAGTTCAATACCCCCGGCGCGTCGGACGATTTGCGCAATACGATCAAGGGCGCGTCGCTTCTGGTGCAATCCGCAGATGACGACAGCAAGGATGCGCAGGACGTGCTCTCCGAGGCGCGCGCCGACTATAACCGGATCGTTTCGGCGCTGTTCGCCGAGGGGCGGTATTCAGGCACCGTGTCGATCAAGCTCGACGGGCGCGAGGCCGCCGCGATTCCGCCGCTCGATGCGCCTTCCACGGTGAACAATGTCACCGTGACCGTGACGCCGGGCCCCGAATTTACCTTCTCGCGTGCCGATATCGCGCCGGTCGCGCCGAAAACCGATCTGCCCGAGGGCTACAAGGTCGGTGCGGTCGCGAAATCGGGCGTGATCGTCGATGCGGCCAGCGCGGCGACGACCGGTTGGCGCGATGCGGGCCACGCCAAGGCCGAAGTCTCCTATCAGAACATCGTCGCGGATCACCGCGCCAATCAGCTGGCCTCCGACGTGCGTCTGGCACCGGGGCCGCTGGTGACCTTCGGGCGGCTGGAAACCTCCGGCAACAAGCGCCTGCGCACGAAACGCCTGCGCGAGATCGCGGGTTTTCCCACCGGCGAGGTCTATGATCCGAAGAAACTCGATCAGGTTCAGTCGCGACTGCAGCGCACCGGGATTTTCTCTTCGGTCGCGATCACCGAGGCGAAGACGCTCAACCCCGATGACAGCCTCGATGTGAACCTCGCCGTGGTCGAGCAGAAGAAACGCAAGATCGGCCTCGGCGCGGAACTCAGCACCAGCGACGGGCTCGGCCTCAGCGGCTACTGGCTGCACCGCAACCTCTTCGGCGGCGGCGAACGCTTCCGCGTCGATGCGGGCATCTCCGGCATCGGCGGCGCGACGGGTGGCACGGATTACTCGATCGGCGCACGGATCGACCGCCCCGCCACCTTCAACCCGGAAACCAGCGCCTACATCACGACCGAGATCAGCCAGAAGAACGAAGAGGATTACACCGAGAACGCCTTCGATATTGGCTTCGGTCTGACGCGGATCTTCAACGACAAGCTGACCGGCGACGTCTCGATCAATTACGGCTGGTCCAAGGTGACCGACGACTCGGGGCAGACCTATTTCCGTCAGGTCTATCTGCCCACGAAACTCACCTGGGACGATCGCGACAACAAGCTCGATCCGACCAAGGGCTATTTCATTCAGGCGGGCGTGACCCCCTTCGTCGGGATCGGCGGCGATACCGGGACCGGGGCGCAGGTCACGGGCGATCTGCGCGCCTATCGGGGCTTCGGGCAGAACGATCGCTTCGTGCTCGCGGGCCGCGTGCAGCTTGGCGGGGTCTATGGGTCCGATCTCGAGGAAACCCCGCGCGACTATCTGTTCTATTCGGGCGGCGGTGGCACCGTGCGCGGCCAGCCCTACCAGTCGCTCGGCGTCGAAGTGCTCGACGGCGGCACGCTGAAGACCGGCGGCACCGAGTTCGTGGGCTTCCAGGGCGAGGCGCGCATCGGCATCACCGACAAGATCGGCGCGGTCGCCTTCTACGATTACGGCTATATCGCGGGCGGCGGCGACTCGGGCTCGCAGGCAGGCGCGGGTCTCGGCCTGCGCTACAAGACGGGCATCGGCCCTATCCGCCTCGACGTCGGCTTCCCGGTCTCGGGCGGCACCGGATCGGGGGCGCAACTCTATATCGGTATCGGGCAGGCCTTCTGATGAAACGTTTCGCTATCCTTCTCGCTTTCTGCCTCACGCCGCTGGTCGCCACCGCGCAGGACAGCGCGCCGCAGACCGCGGACGGGGCAGGGGCCGCGACCGACGAGCAGACGCAGCGCGACCGCTCCTATCTGACCGGGTTGATCGAGGATAACCTCTCGGGCGCCGGGCGCACCGTTCGGCTCGACGGGTTCTCGGGCGCGCTCAGTTCGCGGGCGACCTTCGATCAGCTCACGATCTCCGACAAGGACGGCGCGTGGATCACGATCAAGGACGGCGCGCTCCAGTGGAACCGCACGGCGCTGCTGACCGGCAAGATCGAGATCGACGAGCTCTCCGCCGCCGAGATCGACCTGCCGCGCCTGCCGACCTCCGAGGGCGGCTCGACCGCTCCCAGCCCCGAGGCCAAGCCGTTCCAGCTTCCCGACCTGCCCGTCTCGGTGCAGATCGGAAAGATCGACGCAAAGAAGGTGATCCTCGGCCAGCCGATCCTCGGGCAGGAGGCGACGGTCAAGGTGACGGGGTCGATGTCGCTCGCCGGCGGCGAGGGCAATGCCAAGCTCGACATCACCCGGACCGACACCAAGAAGGGCCAGTTCTCCCTTACCGCATCCTACGAAAACGCCACGCGCGAACTGGGCCTCGATCTGCTGGTGGACGAGGGCAAGAACGGGATCATCGTCCAGAAGGTCGGCCTTCCGGGCAATCCGGCGATGACGCTCGCCGTTTCGGGTAAGGGCCCGCTTGACGATTTTACCGCCGATATCGTGCTGAGCACCGAAGGTCAGCAGCGTCTGGCGGGGCAGGTCTCGGTGGGCAGCAAACTGCCCGAGGGCGCACCCGAAGGCAGCGACAAGGTCACGACCTTCTCCGTCGCGCTGGGCGGCGATATTCGTCCGCTCCTGCCGCCCGATTACCACGAATTCTTCGGCAACGAGGTCGCGCTGGTCGCGGATGGCACGCGCACGGCCTCGGGTCAGACGACGCTCAATACGCTCGATCTGAAATCGCGCGCACTGCAGCTGAACGGCTCGGCGCAGACCGGCGCCAACAACATGCCGGTGAAATTCGACCTCACCGCCAAGCTCGGCCTCGGCGATGGCCAAGAGGTGCTTCTGCCGATCTCGGGGCCGAAAACCTATGTGCAGTCGGGTACGCTCGATCTCTCTTATGACAAGGCCGAAGGCGATGGCTGGAAGCTGACGGGCCGTCTGAACCAGCTGCGCCGCGAGGATGGCACAAAGATGCTGACCGCGAACCTCTCGGGTTCGGGCCGCATCCGGCAGGCTTCGCCGCCCTCTGCAGGCGGTACCGTGCTCTTGGGCATCAACGGGTTGGAGCTGTCCGATCCGAAGCTGAGCGCCGCCGCGGGCAGCGCCGTTACCCTGCGCACCGTGTTCTCGTGGCAGCAGGACAAGCCGCTGCGCCTGTCGCAACTGGCGCTGAAGGGCACCGGTTACAGCCTGAATTCGAACCTCACGATCGACAATATCAGCGAGGGCGTCACCATCGAGGGCGCGGCGCAGGTCGACCATTCGAACCTCTCGATGCTGTCGGGTCTGGCGGGGCGTGATCTCGGCGGCGCGGCGCGGATGACGGTCGCGGGGAAATACACCGTTCTCAGCGGTGCCTTCGACGCCAATCTCAACCTCGTCGGTCAGGACATCTCGATCGACCAGCCGCAGGCGGATCGTGCGCTGGCGGGCCGGTCGGAAATCGCGATCTCGGCCAAGCGGGATGAGACCGGGCTGACGCTGGATTCGCTCAACGTGCAGACAAGCGCCGGCACGCTTCAGGCGCAGGGCGATCTGGCGAGCGAGAACGGCAAACTGACCGCCACGCTCGATACCAATGACCTTTCGCTGCTGGGCGATCAATATGGCGGCAAGTTGGCCGCCGATGCGACCGTGACGCTGAATGGCGGCACCTATGGCGTGACGCTCAAAGGCACCGGCAATTCCCTCGCGATCGGTATCCCCGAGGTGGACCGCGCGCTGGCGGGACGGTCGGAGTTTTCCGTCACTGGCACCCGCAGCGATGCCAGCATGACGCTCGACTCGCTCGATGTGAAAACCGCAGCGGGAGAGTTGCAGGCGCAGGGCAATCTCGACGGCGACAAGGGTAAGGTGACCGCCCATCTCGACACCAAGGATTTGTCGGCGCTGGGCGCGAAATATGGCGGTACGCTCGTGGCCGATGCGACGGCGACGATGGATGGCGCGACCTATGGGCTGACGCTCGACGGCACCGGCAAATCCCTCGCAATCGGTCAGCCCGAGGCGGACAAGCTGCTGGCGGGCACGACGAACCTCTCGCTGCAGGCCAAATATGCGAACGGCGCGGTCGAAGTGCAGAACCTCGACCTGAAGAACCCGCAGCTCGACGTCTCCGCCAAGGGGACCGCGGGCGAGACCTCGCGCAAGGTCGATCTGAACGCGCGCCTCGCCAATGCCGCGCTGCTCGCGCCGGGCTTCCCGGGACCGGTGACGGTGTCGGGCACGGTCACCGAGGATGGCTCTGGCTATAATCTGAACCTCTCGGGCACCGGGCCGGGCGGCTTGGACGCGAAGGTCTCGGGGCGCATGGCGACCAATTTCGCCGATGCCGATCTCTCGATCACGGGGCAGGCGCAGACCGCGCTCGCCAACAGCTTCATCGAGCCGCGCTCGGTCCAGGGCCCGCTCAGCTTCGATCTGCGGATGAACGGCAAGCCGGGGCTGGCGGCACTGTCGGGCACGGTGACGTCGAATGGCGCGAAGGTTGTCGCGCCCAATCTCGGTATGGTGCTGGAAAACGTCGACACGCGCGTGCAGCTGTCAAATGGCAGTGCGCAGCTTGGCGTGACCGGGCGGCTGGGGACGGGCGGGCAGATCACCGTCAACGGCCCG
>NZ_DFRG01000007.1:0-24571 GCF_002378135.1 Thioclava sp. UBA3469 | reverse complement strand
AAGCCACTGATATCGCACCGAAGACCGCCGCCGACTCCACAGGCGCGCCGGTCGATACGGCGACGATGTCCCAAGCCGCGAGCGCCCAATCCCAGAGCGCCGCGCGCATCGAGATCGACACCCCCGCAGTCGAGGGCTCGATCTCGACTCTCGGCGGGCGTTTCGACGATCTCTCGCTCAAGAAATACAAGGAAACGCTGGCCGAGGATTCGCCCGACGTGCGGCTTCTGTCGCCGATCAGCGGCGATACCGGCAATTCGACCCTGCCCTATTACGTCGTCTATGGGTGGCTGCCCGCAGGCGGTCTGCCCGGCGATCAGGTGCCCGGTCCGAACACGGTCTGGACGCAGGTCGGCAACGGCAAACTCACGCCCGACACCCCGGTCACGCTGCAATGGGACAACGGCCACGGCCTGACCTTCCAGCGCGAGATCTCGGTCGACGACAAATATCTCTTCACGATCAAGCAGTCGGTGCAGAACGGCACCGACGCCGCCGTGAAGCTTGCCCCCTACGGCATCATCGCGCGTCACGGCATCCCGCAGGAGCGCCGCGTCTACGTGCTCCACGAAGGCCTCGTGGCGATGGATGACGGCAATCTGGAAGAGATCAAGTACAAGAACATCACCAAGCTCGACAACAAGGGCGCCGAGGGTCAGGCCGAGATCAAGCAGGTGCAGGACGCCGGCTGGACGGGCTTCACCGACAAATACTGGCAGACCGTTCTGGCGCCGATCTCGGGCCCGTTCACCTCGGTCGTGAAATATTCGGGCGAGAAGTCCGACATCTACCAGACCGAGACCCGCCTGCCGGTTATCGACGTGGCGCCCGGCGCCAAGGGCGACGCGCAAACCCACCTCTTCGCCGGTGCGAAGGAATGGGAAACCCTGCGCGACTATCAGGACAATGTCCCGATCCCGAAATTCGTCGACTCGCTCGACTGGGGCTGGTTCTACTTCCTCACCAAGCCGATGTTCCGCCTGCTGCACTTCCTGCATGGCGCGATCGGCAACATGGGCTGGGCGATCATCGCACTGACCTTCATCATCAAGCTGATCGTCTTCCCGCTGGCACGGAAGTCCTACATCTCGATGGCGCGCATGAAAGAGCTGCAGCCCGAGATGGAGAAGATGAAGGAAGCTGCCGGCGACGACCGCCAGAAGATGCAGCAGGGCATGATGGAGCTCTACAAGAAGCACAAGGTGAACCCCGCCGCGGGCTGTCTGCCGCTTCTGATCCAGATCCCGATCTTCTTCTCGCTCTATAAGGTGATCTACGTCACGATCGAGCTGTATCACGCGCCGTGGATCGGCTGGATCCATGACCTTTCGGCTCCCGATCCGACCTCGATCCTGAACCTGTTCGGCCTGCTGCCCTTCGCAGCGCCCGATCCGGGCTCGCCGCTCTTCATCCTGTCGCTCGGCATCCTGCCGATCCTGCTGGGTGTGTCGATGTGGTTCCAGCAGCGCCTGAACCCGGCGCCGACGGACAAGACGCAGGCGATGATCTTTGCGTGGATGCCGTGGGTCTTCATGTTCATGCTGGGCAGCTTCGCCTCGGGCCTCGTGCTGTACTGGATCACGAACAACACGATCACGTTCCTGCAGCAGTACACGATCATGTCGATGCACGGGAAACGCCCGGATCTGTTCGGCAATATCAAAGAGAGCTTCCAGCGGAAGAAACCCGCCGAAGAGAAGAAATGAGCGCAACGCTCTCTCGCATCTACCGACATCCGATCAAGTCGATCGGGGTAGAGGAACTGAAGGACGCGTCCCTTGAAGAGGGGCGCGTCTTGCCTTGCGACCGGGAGTGGGCGGTGCTGCACGAGCGCTCCAAGGTGGGCGTCGGCGCGGAGGGACGTGCCGATAGCTGGGGCCAGAAGATCAACTTCGTGATCGGGCGCTCCGCGCCGGGGCTGATGGGGGTCACCTCTCGGATGCTCGACAACGGGCACATCCTGCTGGAGCATCCCGAGCAGTGGCATCTCGAGATCGACCCCGAGCGCGAAGCCGACCAGCGCAAGCTATTCGAATGGCTGCGCACCTTCTGGCCGGACAGTGCACCGCGCCCGACTGCGCTGGTGCGCGGCCCCGACCGGGCCTTCACGGACGATCCCCTGCCCTATGTCTCGTTGATCGGGCAGGCCTCGCTCGACGATCTCTCGGCACGAGTGGGCAAGCAGATCGACCGCCGCCGCTTCCGCGCCAATCTCTGGGTCGAGGGCTGGGAGCCTTTCGCGGAGATGGACCTGATCGGCAAGACGGTGCGCGTTGGCGAGGCGGAACTGCAACTGCGCGCCTGTATCGGGCGTTGCCGTGCGACGGACGCCAATATCGAGACGGGCGAACGCGATATCGACATGCTGGCAGAGCTGGAACGCCATTACGGACATACCGACCTTGGCGTCTTCTGTCTCGTCACCAAACAGGGCCGCATCGCGCGCGGCGACAAGATCGAGGTACTCTGATGGAGTTGAATTTCCCGCTGGCCGAGGCCCCCGACGATTTTTCGCGTGAGCGTGGTCGCAAGCTGTTTGCCGCGCCCGTCGATTTCCTCAAGGGCGTCGTCGCGATGAAGGGGCTGCCGCCTGCCGACCGGATCGAGGTCTGTTTCGCGGGCCGCTCCAATGTCGGCAAGTCGAGCCTGATCAACGCGCTGACGAACCGCCGCAACCTTGCGCGGGCGTCGAACACGCCGGGCCGGACGCAGGAGATCAATTATTTCACCACGCAGGACGGTCCCTATCTGGTCGACCTTCCGGGCTACGGGTTCGCGCAGGCCCCCGTCGCGGTCGTCGCGAAATGGCAGGCGCTGCTGAAGGATTATCTGTCGGGCCGCGCCACGCTGCGCCGCGCCTTCGTGCTGATCGACACGCGTCACGGCGTGAAAACGGTGGACGAGGAAATCCTGACGCTGCTCGACCGCGCAGCCGTCCCCTTCCAGGTCGTGATGACGAAGGCCGACAAGGTCAGCGCAAAGGATTGCGAGAAGGTGCTGGATCAGGTGCGCAAGGCGCTCGCGAAACACCCCGCCGCCTTCCCTGAGATCGTGCTGACCTCGTCCGAGAAGGGCGAAGGGATCGAGACGCTGCGCGCGATCATCGCCGGGCTGGAGTAACCCCCTGCCCGGCCGCTGTCGTTATTTGCCGAGGCAGTAGCGCATCACCGCCTTTTGCGCGTGCAGACGGTTCTCCGCCTCGTCGAAGATCACCGAGGCCGGGCCGTCCATGACGCCGCTCGTCGCCTCGTCGTTGCGATGCGCGGGCAGGCAATGCATGAAAAGCGCGTCGGGCTTGGCGTGGCTCATCAGCTCCTCGTTGACCTGATAGGGCCGCAGCTGGTTGTGGCGGCGCTCCTTCGCGGATTCCGGATCGTGCATCGACACCCAGGTATCGGTGACGATGAGATCGGCGCCCTCGACCGCCTTGACCGGATCCCGCTCGATGGTGATCGGGTGGCCCGCCTTCTCGGCCACGTCCAGCCAAGCGCGCTCGGGATCGAGCGTTTCCGGACCCGTGAAGGTCAGATCGAAGCCGAACTGCGCCGCCGCATGGGCGAAGCTCGCGAAGACGTTGTTGCCGTCGCCCGACCAGACCACCTTCTTGCCCGCGATCGGCCCGCGCTGCTCTTCATAGGTCATCACATCGGCCATGATCTGGCAGGGGTGGGTGCGGTCGGTGAGACCGTTGATCACCGGCACCGAAGCATATTCGGCCATCTCGAGCAGGGTTTCCTCCTCAAAGGTCCGGATCATGATCAGATCGACATAGCGCGACAGAACCCGGGCAGTATCGGCGATGGTCTCGCCATGGCCCAGCTGCATATCCGCGCCCGAGAGCACCATCGACTGACCGCCCATCTGGCGCACGCCGACATCGAAGCTGACGCGGGTCCGGGTCGAGGGCTTCTCGAAGATCAGAGCGACCATGTGACCGGCCAGCGGCTGCTCGTCATCGGGCGCGCCTTTCGGGCGACCGTTGCGGGCCTGCTTCATCGCGATGCCTTGGTCGATCATGGACCGCAGCGCGGCGGGGTCGGTTTTGTGGATATCGAGGAAATGGTTCATCGGTTTGTCTTTCGTGGAGGGGCCTGAGGGGCTGTCCGCCCCGCTGCGCTCCCGCGCAGCCCCCGAGGATATTTACGCCAAGAGGAAGTCAGGCGGCCTTTTCGAGTTGCGACGCGGCGGCATCGAGACGGGTCACGGCCTCGGCCAGATCGGCCTCGGAAATGTTCAGCGCGGGCAGAAGGCGCAACACATTGTCGGCAGCCGGCACGGTCAGCAGGTGCTGATCATAGGCGGCAGCGACCAAGTCGGTCGGCGCGCGCTTGCATTTGAGCCCGAGCATCAGACCGGTGCCGCGCACGCTCTCGAACGTGTCGGGATGCGCGGCGATCAGCCCTTCGAGCTTCTGGCGCAGGAAGCCAGCGCGCGCGTTCACCTGATCGAGGAAGGCTGGCTCGGAGACGATCTCCATCACCTTGGCGCCGACCGCGCAGCCCAGCGGGTTGCCGCCATAGGTCGAGCCATGCGTGCCCGCGACCATGCCGGAGGCGGCCTCCTCAGTCGCCAGCACCGCGCCCAGCGGGAAGCCCCCGCCGATGCCTTTCGCGACCATCATGATGTCAGGGGTGATGCCCGCCCATTCATGCGCGAAGAGCCGTCCCGAACGGCCCACGCCGCATTGCACCTCGTCGAAGATCAGGAGCGCGCCCGTCTCGTCGCAGAGATCGCGCAGTCCTTTCAGGCACTGATCGGGCACCGGGCGGATACCGCCCTCGCCCTGGATCGGCTCGATCAGGATGGCCGCGGTCTTGTCGGAGACGGCGGCCTTGAGCGCCTCGTGATCGCCCCAGGGAAGCTGGGTGAAACCGGGCAGCAGCGGACCGAAGCCCTTCACCATCTTTTCCGAATTCGGCGTGGCCGAGATCGCCCCGGTGGAGCGGCCGTGGAAGGCGCCATCGAAGGTGATGATCTCGGTTCGATCTTCGCCCTTCGAGGACCAGTATTTCCGCGCCATCTTGATCGCGAGTTCCGCAGCCTCGGTGCCGGAATTGGTGAAGAAGACCGTATCGGCGAAAGTCTTCTCGACCAGCGCGTCGGCCAGCGCCTGCTGCTGCGGGATCTGGTAGAGGTTCGAGACATGCCACAGCTTGCTCGCCTGCTCGGTCAGCGCCTCGACCAGTTCGGGGGCGGCATGACCCAGCGCATTCACCGCAATCCCCGCGCCCATGTCGAGATATCGGGTCCCGTCCGCCGTCTCCAGCCAGGAACCCTCGCCCTTCACGAAGGCGAGCGGTGCGCGATTATAGGTCGGCAAAACGGAGGGGATCATCGGGTCAAACTCCAGTAAGAGAAGGCAAATGCGTGCAACAGTCCCGGGGGTCTGTCAACATTCAGGGGCCTAAGGTCAGCGATTTGGGATAGGGTGTGGCGGCATGCCACGGCAGATCGGACGTCAGGCGCTTCAGCGGCGACGTCGGGGACGGGTGATATATGCGGTCCGTGCGATCATGCGTTTGCGCTTACGCCGGGGCAGCGCGGAAGTAAAGAGGGTTCAGCCAAGCGTCACGTCGAGGAACATCATCAGGATCAACCCGAAAAGCAGCCCGGCGGTCGCACGGTTCTGGTGCCCGTTGCGGTGGGTTTCGGGCAGGATCTCGTGGCTGATGATGTAGAGCATCGCGCCCGCCGCGAAGGTCAGGCCCCATGGCAGCAGCGCACCGGAGACCGAGACCGCCGCCGCGCCGACCAGCGCGCCTACGGGTTCGACCGCCCCGGTCATCGCGGTGACGAAGAAGGCCTTGCGGCGGGTGTAGCCCTGCCCGATCAGCGCGACGGCCACAGCCAGCCCCTCGGGGATGTCCTGCAGCGAGATGCCGGTCATCACCGAGAAGCCGTTCTCGTTGCCCGCGCCGAAGGCCACGCCGATCGACAGGCCTTCGGGGAAGTTGTGGATCGTGATCGCGATCACGAAAAGCCAGATCCGCGCCAGTTGCGCCGCGTCTGCCCCTTCGCGCCCGGAGGTGAAGTGCTCGTGCGGCAGCGTCGCGTTCAGCCAGGCCACGAAGCCCGCGCCGATGGCAATCCCGATCGCGGCGATGGCGGCGGCGACCCAGACCGAGCCGAACATGGTCTCGGCCACGTCGATGCCCGGCAGGATCAGCGAGAAATACGAGGCCGAGAGCATCACGCCCGCCGCGAAGCCCAGCATCGTATCGGCTGTGCGCTGGCTCATGGAGCGCCCGAGCAGCGCCGGGATCGCCCCGGCGGCCGTTGCGACGCCCGCCACCATGCCGCCCATAAGGCCGAGCCAAATCTCGTTCACGCCGCTCTCCTTTTCGTGTTCGCCCGGCGAGATGGGAACGGATCGCGCATGATTGCAAGCCTTGCGATGGGTGATTGCGCAAATTTCGAGGGATTGGTAAGGAAACTTAACCACGGAGAGAGGAACACCCATGCCCGTCATCACCTCCATCGCCGATCTGAAACGTCTGCATAAGCGCCGCACGCCGAAGATGTTCTACGATTACGCGGAAAGCGGCTCCTATACCGAGCAGACCTTCCGCGAGAATACCGAGGACTTCGCGCAGATCCGCCTCAACCAGCGTATCGCGCGGGACATGACGGGGCGCACGACGACATCGACGATGCTGGGTCAGGAGGTCGCGATGCCGGTGGCGCTCGCGCCCGTGGGGCTGACGGGTATGCAGCGCGCCGATGGCGAGATCAAGGCGGCGAAGGCGGCGGAGAAATTCGGCGTGCCCTATACGCTCTCGACCATGTCGATCTGCTCGATCGAGGACGTCGCCGAGAATGTCAGCCAGCCCTTCTGGTTCCAGATCTACACGCTGACCGATGACGACTATAACAAGCGCGTGCTGGAGCGGGCGCGGGCAGCAGGCTGTTCGGCGCTGGTGATCACGGTCGATCTGCAGCTGCTGGGCCAGCGGCACAAGGATCTGAAGAACGGGCTGACCGCGCCGCCGAAATTCACCCCGGCCGTGCTGGCCGATCTGGCGACAAAATGGCGCTGGGGCATCGAGATGCTGCAGACCAAGCGACGCTTCTTCGGCAATATCGTGGGCCATGTGGACAGCGCCGCCGATCCCGCCTCGCTGTCGTCGTGGACCGCGGAGAAGTTCGATCAGTCGCTGAACTGGGACCGGATCAAGCAGCTCATGGATATGTGGGGCGGCAAGGTGATCCTGAAGGGGATTCTCAGCGAGGAAGACGCCGAGATGGCCGCCGCGACCGGGGCCGATGCGATCGTGGTCTCGAACCATGGCGGGCGTCAGCTCGACGGGGCGCTCAGCTCGATCCGGATGCTGCCGAAGATCGTCAATGCGGTCGGCGACAAGACCGAGGTCTGGCTCGATAGCGGCATCCGCTCGGGGCAGGACGTGCTCAAGGCGCTGGCGCTTGGCGCGAAGGGCGTGATGATCGGGCGCGCCTATGTCTACGGTCTGGGCGCGATGGGCGAGCCGGGCGTGACCAAGGCGCTGGAGGTCATCCAGAAGGAGCTCGACACCTCGATGGCGCTGTGCGGCGAGCGTCGGATCGAAGATCTGGGCCGGAACGATCTGCTGATCCCCAACGGCTTCTTCGACACCTATTCCTGAGGGCAGGTCCTAAGGGCTGAGGCGCTTTTCGAAGAACCGGTCGGGATAGGGATCGTCGTTGAAGCGGTCGATCTCATCCCAGCCGAAGCGGTGATACATGGCGACCGCTTCGGGCAGTGCGGAATTGGTATCGAGCCGCAGATACAGCTGGCCCAACTCGCGCGCCGCCGCCTCAACCGCCTCCATCAACTGCCGCGCCAGCCCGAGGCCGCGGGCGGCAGGCGCGATCCAGACGCGCTTCACCTCGGCATAATCCGCCCCGCCCTTCAGCGCCGCACAGCCCACCGGCACTCCATCGGACAATGCGAGCAGGAAGGTGCCACGGGGCGGGCGCATATCGTCGGCCTCGGGATCTTTCGACAGGTTCACATCGAAGCCACCCTCGAACCGGGCGGCAAGTTCCGCGTAATAGTGCTGAAGGCAATCCCGCGCCCGCGGGTCGAGCGGATCGCAGGGCACGATTTCGATCTCGGCGCGGGTCAGTGCCGTCGCGATCAGATCCATCGCCGCCAAGAGCGCGGTCTGGTCGGGATGGCGCGAGAGGATATCCGCCGCCTGCGCATCAGAGAGCCGTTCGTATTCCGCGAATTCCGCCTGCCCCGCCTCGGTCAGACGCGCGATGCGGCGCCGCCCGTCTTCGGGATCGTCCTCCACGACGATCAGCCCTTCGCTTTCCAGCCCGCGCAGCAGACGGCTCATCAGCCCGGAATCGAGCGCCAGAGCCTGACGCAGCTTCGCGACGTCGCCCTGCCCGCGCCCGATCGCATTGAGCACCCGCGCAGAGCCCAACGGCCGCCCCCGATCGAGAAACGAAGAATTCAGCGCGCCCACCTGCCGGGTGACGGCCCGGTTGAACCGGCGTATATGTGCGAGTGCGTCCATGGGAATACCTGACTTGCGTCCGAGATTATTTCTGACATTAGTCAGATATCCTTCTATAGCAACCCGTATTCCGCCGCATCGTCGCTTTCCCCTTGCCATCTCGGCCAATCCCGAGTATCCGCGCGGCTTCATGGGCCCGACACCCTTGGAGGCGGCCCATCACTTTGACAAATTGGAGACCAGTTATGGCAAAAGAGATCGAAACGATCGAAGCCGTGGCGCGTACGGGGACGGGCAAGGGGGCCGCTCGGCAAGCGCGTCGTGAGGGCCTCGTGCCCGGTATCGTCTACGGCGACGGCAAGGACCCGGTTGCAATCAACCTCGACTACAACCGCCTGATCACCCGCCTGCGCAAAGGCCGCTTCATGTCCACCCTCTTCAACCTGAAGATGGACGGCCAGGAAGATGTCCGCGTGATCTGCCGCGGCGTTCAGAAAGACGTCGTCAAGGACCTGCCGACCCACGTCGACTTCATGCGCACCCACCGCAACTCGCGCATCTCGCTCTTCGTGCATGTCGAGTTCATCAACCACGAGAAGGCGCCCGGCCTTAAGCGCGGCGGCACCCTCGTCGCAGTGCGTCCGGAAGTCGAACTCAACGTTCTCGCCGGTGACATCCCCGAGCAGATCGTGGTCGACCTCGAAGGCAAGCAGATCGGCGACACCATCCACATCTCCGACGTGGACCTGCCGAAAGGCGCCAAGCCGACCATCGAGCGTGACTTCGTGATCGCGAACGTCGCTCCGCCGAAAGGCTTCGGTGGCGGTTCCTCCGACGAGGACGAAGGCGAAGAAACCAGCGAAGAAGCGACCGAAGAGTAATTCTTCTTCCGATGAGATTTTCGAGACGGGGCCTTTCGGGGCCCCGTTTTTCTTTGGCCAAAGCCGCAATTGCCGGATGCGCGGCAAACCGCCAGCCAGACGTGCTCACATTTATGTGAACAAAAAATTTCTCGCCTTTTTTCCAAAACGCGATAGCTTCGAAGGTAATACAACCTAAAGGCTAGTCACATGCTGGAGCTTATCGCACTCGTTCTTGCAGCATTCGTGGTGCTACCGCCTAGAATGCTCAGCGCAATTGGTCGCGCCGTTTATGCCGTGCTGCGTCCGGTCCTGCGCCCGTTCTACCGCTTCGCGTCGAAACGACTCCCGCGCAACGGGTATGAAGAAATTGCGAAATGCGATATCGACGAGACCAGCGAGCGCCTCTTCGATGAATTCGCCCTGCCCGAGCCGCAAGAACGCCCGATCATAGTAGGCGAGTCGGGACGCCCGACCTATGTCGAATACCGCGCGGCTTAAGCGCGACGCCCCCTTTCCCCTGCGCGCCCGCTCACATATCCCTCTGTGAGCAGAGCCTCGACACCGGCGTTCGAAAGGGGAGACGCATGCAGCTTTGGGTGGGCCTGGGAAATCCGGGCGCGAAATACGCGAACAACCGTCACAATATCGGTTTCATGGCGCTCGACCGGATCGCCGAAGATCACCGCTTCGCCCCGTGGCGCGGCAAGTTTCAGGGTCAGGTGAGTGAGGGCCGTTTCGGCTCGACCCGCGTTGTGCTGCTGAAACCCGAAACCTTCATGAACCTGTCCGGCCAGTCCGTGCGCGCGGCGGCCGATTTCTACAAGGTCGATGTCTCCGACATCACCGTCTTCCATGACGAGCTGGACCTCGCCCCTGGCAAGTGCCGCCTCAAGCAGGGTGGCGGCCATGCGGGGCATAACGGGCTGCGCTCGATCCATCAGCATATGAGCCCCGATTATGCGCGGGTGCGGCTGGGCATCGGCCATCCGGGGCACAAGGACCGCGTGGCGGGCTATGTGCTCAACGATTTCCCGAAGGCAGAGCAGGAGATGCTCGACGACCTGCTGCGCGGGATCTCGGACGGGGCGCCTGCGCTGGCGGCGGGCGACGGGTCGAAATTCCTCAATGCGGTGAGCCTGCGGGTCGCGCCGCCGCGCTCTTCGACCGGGACCAAGGCACCGGCCAAAGCCGACACCCCTGCCCCGCAAGACGCCCCGCATCCCGCGCCGCAAAAGAAAGAGGCCACGGAAACCCGCAGCCCCTTCGACAAGCTCAAGGATCACTTCCGTAAGTGATCACCAGCTGCCGGTGTTTTCCATGCTCGACCACGGCTCTTGGATCGGCAGCGGCTCGCCCATCTGCAGCAGCTCGATCGAGATATTGTCGGGCGAGCGCACGAAGGCCATGTGACCGTCGCGCGGTGGGCGGTTGATCGTCACGCCATTATCCATCAGGTGCTGGCACATCTCGTAGATGTTTTCGACGCGGTAAGCGAGGTGGCCGAAATGGCGGCTGTCCGAGGGCAGCCCGCTATCGCCGTCCCAGTTCCAGGTCAGCTCCACATCCGCCGTGCCGTCGTCCTGCTCGGGCGGGCACATGAAGACCAGCGTGAAGCGGCCCTTGTCGTTCTCGATGCGGCGGCGTTCCTTGAGGCCCAGAAGCTCGTAGAAGGCTTTCGATTTCTCGAGGTCGAGCACGCGGACCATCGTGTGCAGATATTCGATTTTCATGAACAGGCTTCCTTGGAACTGATTGCGGTTAACCGGAGGATAGCCCTTGAGGCAGCCGCGGCAAGCGCCCCGGCTTATCCACAGGATATGGCGGTTCCTAGAGCCGCCCATCGCATATATAGTGGAGGTCGATTCGAGACATCCGGAGGACATCATGGCGCTCACCCCCGAACAACAAGCCGAGATCGACGCACAGCGCGCCGAGACGCAAATGACCGCGCGGGCGGTCTCGCCGGGGATGGAGAAGCGCCTCTATACCGCCCATGAAGTGCTCGATCACGGGGTGGTCCGGGTCATCGACTACATGGGCGACGACAATGCGATCGTGCAGGCGGCGCGCGTCTCCTATGGGCGGGGCACCAAGACGGTGAACAGCGACGCGGGCCTGATCCGCTATCTGATGCGGCACTGGCACTCGACCCCGTTCGAGATGTGCGAGGTCAAGTTCCATGTCAAACTTCCGGTCTTCGTCGCGCGCCAGTGGATCCGCCACCGCACCGCGAACGTTAACGAATACTCCGCGCGTTATTCGATCCTCGACCGCGAATTCTACATCCCCGAGGCCAGCCAGCTCGCCGCGCAATCGAGCCAGAACCATCAGGGCCGCGGTCAGGTGCTGGAGGGTGCCGAGGCCGCTCGCGTGCTCGACATCCTGCGCGACGACGCGATGCGCGCCTATGACCATTACGAGGACATGCTGACGCCCGACGAGGATGCGGGCAAACAGGGCCTCGCGCGGGAACTGGCGCGGATGAACCTGCCCACCAATATCTACACGCAATGGTATTGGAAGGTGGACCTGCACAACCTCTTCCACTTCCTGCGCCTGCGCGCCGACAGCCACGCGCAATACGAGATCCGCGTCTATGCCGAGACCATGTGCGACATCGTCAAGGATTGGGTGCCCGCGGCCTATTCGGCCTTCGAGGATTATAGGTTGGGTGGGGTGAACCTCAGTGGGAAAGCAGTTGACCTACTCAAACGCAAGTTGAATGGTGAAACCATTACACAAGAAAATTCCGGCATGAGCAAAGGCGAATGGCGGGAGTTTGAGGAGATTTGGGGACATGGCAATTGAAAATGCGCTGAAACAATTATCTGATCGCATTTCGCAACACGCAGCCACGATTGGCACAGAAGAAGCGGTTAAGACCTCGGTGGTTTTGCCGTTTCTTCAAGCCCTCGGGTACGATGTATTCAATCCCGGCGAAGTAATCCCCGAATTCACCGCCGACGTTATCGGCAAGAAAGGTGAAAAGGTCGATTATGCAATTAAGCTTGGCGACGAAATTCGTATCTTGATCGAATGCAAAGCCCTCAACACCAAACTTGACCGTAGACACCTCGCTCAACTCTACAGGTACTTTTCCGTTACAAACGCAAAGTTCGCGATCCTCACGAACGGTCAGATCTACGAATTTTATTCCGATCTCGAAGAACCGAATAAACTCGACAACAAGCCTTTCTTCTCATTCGACCTTCTTGACGGGGGCGCAGGGGCAATCGGCGAACTCGCTAAGTTCGAGAAATCCTCATTTGACGTGGACAAAATTCTCGCCAATGCCGAGCGGCTCAAACATGTATCGACGGTGAAGAAGTATCTTCTTTCCGAGTTCGAAGATCCGAGTGCGGACTTTATCAAGCTCGTCGCGACCCATGTTTACGATGGCCGCATCACCGCTCAAGTTCGCGATGCAATTGGATCTGCGACTAAGTTCGCCTTCCGAGAAATCGTACGAGATCAGGTCCGCGCTAGGCTTTCCTCCGCGCTGGATAGCAGCGCAGAGTCTGAAGGCAATGACATTGATCCGGTCGAGACAAATGACATCGAAACAACGTCGGATGAAATCGAAGGCATGATGACCATTCGCGCAATCGTGCGGGAAGTTATCGATGCAAAGCGCGTCGATCTGCGAGACGCGAAAAGTTACTGCGCGGTCTTGGTCGACGATAACAACCGCAAGCCGCTTGCCCGGCTGCATTTCAATCGGAAGCAATGGTATCTCGGGCTGTTCGATGGCGAGAGTGAAGAGCGTTTGCCAATAAACGAACTCACCGACATCTATCAGTTTTCTGAACGCTTGAAAGAAACGGCAAAAGCTTACGCTTGAGCAATGCCCCCCGCCCGGCCCCTAGGCCGGGCCGCGCCCGACCCGCCCCCAGGGCGGGCACGATTGCGCCCACCCTCGGATCGGTCGCGGCCCTCCTCGCGATGTCCAGAGCGTGCTAGGCTCATCCCATGACCCAACGCTTCCACGCTCCCCAAGCCCGCGACTATCCGACCGCTCTGGCGGAGCTGCGCCAAGGTCGCAAAACCAGCCATTGGATCTGGTGGATCTTCCCGCAACTGGCCTCGCTCGGCCGCTCGCCTCGGGCGGTGGAATACGGGATCGCGGATCTGGCCGAGGCGCGGGACTATCTCGCCGATCCGGTGTTGCGGGCGCGGCTGGTAGAGGCCTCCGAGGCGGTGCTCGCCCATGCGGGCACGCCTATCGAGGAGATCATGGGGCCGGTCGATGCGCTGAAGCTGCGCTCCTGCGCGACGCTGTTCGAGGCCGCCTCAAAGAAAAAGGAGCCGGTGTTCACCCGGCTCCTTGAGACGTTTTATGAGGGCGAGCGCTGCCCGCTGACGCTGGACGCCTTAGCCCGGTGACATCCCGCGCAGGCGCTCGGAGCGGCGGCGCAGCAGCTCGACCGTGGTCAGAAGCGCGATCGACACGAAGACGAGGATCGTGGCCACCGCAAGGATCGCGGGGCTGATCTGTTCGCGGATACCGTTCCACATCTGACGCGGGATCGTCTGCTGGTCATAGCCTGCCACGAAGAGCACCACGACGACTTCGTCGAAGGAGGTGACGAAGGCGAACAGCGCGCCCGAGACCACGCCCGGCAGGATCAGCGGCATCACGATCTTGAAGAAGGTCGTGCGCGGATCCGCGCCCAGGTTCTGCGCCGCGCGGGTCAGCGAGTGATCGAAGCCCACCAGCGTCGCGGTCACGGTGATGATCACGAAGGGAATGCCCAGGGTCGCGTGGGCCATGATGATGCCCGGATAGGAATGCGCGAGCCCGGTCTTCGAGTAGAAGAAGAACAGCCCCGTCGCGGTGATGATGATCGGCACGATCATCGGCGAGATCAGCACCGCCATGATGGCGCGGCGGAACGGCATCTCGGGGCGCGACAGGCCGAGGGCTGCCAGCGTACCCAGCACCGTCGCGAGGATCGTCGAGAAGAAACCGATGATCACCGAGTTCTTCGCCACGTCGATCCAGGTCGAATGCTGCCAGGCATCCATCCACCACGACCAGCCACGCTCCACCTGCGGCTCCTGCATCCCGAAGGTCAGCAGCAGGTCATACCAGCGCATCGAATAGCCGGATGGGTCGAAGCTGAGCATCTTCTCGGTGAAGGTGAAATAGGGCTCCGCATTGAAGGACAGCGGAATGATCACCACGATCGGCGCGATCAGGAAGAAGAAGATCAGGCCACAGATCACGAGATAGGCGTAGTGCCAGGTTCTCTCGAGCGGGCTTGCATATGCGGGAACGGCCATCTGTGTTTCTCCTCAGCCCAGCTTCATGTTGTCGATGCCCACCAGCCGGTCATAGAGCCAGTAGAGGATGATGACGCCGCCCAGCAGCATCGAGGCCAATGCCGCAGCAAGCGACCAGTTGAGCGATTTCTGCATGTGGAAGGCGATCATGTTCGAGATCAGCTGACCGTCTGCACCACCGACAAGGGCGGGGGTGATGTAGTAGCCGACCGAGAGGATGAACACGAGAAGCGCCCCTGCCCCGATCCCCGGCAGCGTCTGCGGCAGGTAGATGCGGCGGAAGGCGGTCCACGAGGTCGCGCCAAGGCTGCGGGCCGCGCGGACATAGCTCGGCGGGATGGTCCGCATCACCGAGTAGAGCGGTAGCACCATGAAGGGCAGCAGGATATGGGTCATCGCGACGATCGTGCCGGTCTGGTTATACATCATCTCCAGCCGGTTATCGTTGCCGATCAGACCCGACCAGACGAGCAGATCGTTGATCACGCCCTGCTGCTGCAACAGCACCATCCACGAGGTCGTCCGCACCAGCAGCGAGGTCCAGAAGGGCAGCAGCACGAAGATCATCAGAAGGTTCGATTTCGCCAGTGGCAGCGAGGCCAGCAGATGCGCGATCGGGAAGGCGAGGAACATGCAGAGCACGGTGATCACCAGCGACAGGATCGCGGTGCGGATGAACAGCTTGCCGTAGATCGCGCGTTGCGGATCGACGGGCACGATATTGTTGTCCTTGTCGCGGGTGTGATCGGTCGCGGCGAGGTAGAAATCCACCGTGTAGGGGCTCGATGCGGAGCGCATCGCACGCCAGAGGTTCGGGTCGCTCCAATCCTCGTTCACGCCGAGGATCGCTTCTTTCCACGGCGGCTCGAGACGTTCGATCTTGCGCGCGGTGGAGGTGAACAGCGAGCGCGTGCCCGCCACGTCATAGTTGATCCGGGTCCCCGCCTCGCCCTGCGTGCGGTTTTCCTTCATCTGCTTGAGGTCCGAGGCGAGCGCGGTATAGGCGCTCTCGTCGATCGGCGACCCCAAGGGGTGTTCGTTGAACCATTGCCCCAGCGCCGGCGCGTTCTTCGAGAACCCGTCGTTATAGACCGATTGCAGCAGCATCTGCCCGATCGGAACGACGAAGGTAATCAGAACGAAGAGGAACAGCGGCGCTACCAGAAGGAAGGCGCGGCGTTTTGCGCGGAGTTGCGATTTCGCAAGGGCGGCCTTCAGCGGCAGCCCGTCGGCGGTCTTCAACTGTGTTGGTTCGGGGCCGTTCAGGCTCGCATCCATCGTTGCGTCGCTCATCGTGTCTCCTTGGCCCCTCAGGGCAGCGGGGCGAGCTGCGCGCGCAAATTCGCGGCTTGCTCGGCGGGAATATCGGGCAGCATCACCCGCGTCGTATAGTTGCCGTGAAGCTTGCCATCGCGGCGAAAGCTCCAGTCGGAAATCTGGTTCGGCGCGAAGGTAATCTCGTCTCCGGCATGCGCTTTGAAATGCACGGGCTCGTTCATCAGCGTGCCGGTGATTTTCTGCGCGGAGATCGAAATCGGCGCGATCCAGATATGTTCGAGGCCATCGGCGGGCGTATCGATCCCCGCCTTGAGCATGAATTGCGAGCCGGACCGGGCGCGCACCGCAGGAATGAAGACGCTTTCATAGGTCGCGCGGGCTTGGCCGATCGCCGCGTTCATCTTCGTATCGCCGGTCTCGTAGCCGACGACCGCATCGTCTTGCGCCTGAGCGTGCAAGGCAGCGGGCAACGACAGGCAAAGACCGATGCACAAACAGGCCAGTGACGACCGGAAAGCTGACATCCGCGGGGCTCCTGACATCGAACAGGTCGGACCGCGCGGCACCGGAATGCCGCGCGGCCCTATTGGCTTTAGCCAGCGAGCCAAGCGTTGAAGCGCTCGCTCAGTTCGGTGTCGTGGTCAGCCCAGAACTCCGAGTCGTTGACCAGGGCGTTCTGCATGTTGTTTTCCGCGGTGGGCATATGCGGGCCCATCTCGGTTTTGCCGTCTTGATACATCCCGACCATCGGAGCCGAGGACTTACGTGCCGGACCGTAGGAGATCCACTTCGCCTGGTTGGCGAGCTGCTGGGTCTCGGTCGCGAACTTCAGGTATTTCTTCGCGGCTTCCATATGGGGCGCGCCCTTCGGGATCACGAAGAAGTCGAAGTCCATCAGCTGGCCGTCCCAGACGATCTTGAAGGGCTGACCCTCGGCGACCTCGGCGTTGAAGATACGACCGTTATAGGCGGTCGACATCACGACTTCGCCGTCGGCGAGAAGCTGCGGCGGCTGTGCACCGGCATCCCACCAGACGACGTCGCCCTTGATCTTGTCGAGTTCGGCGAAGGCCTTGTCGACGCCCTCGGGGGTGCCGAGTTCCTTGTAGACGTCCGCAGCCGGAACGCCTGCGCCCATCAGCGCGAATTCCAGCGTGCCTTTGGCCGACTTACGCAGACCGCGCTTGCCCGGGTACTTCGCGGTGTCGAAGAAGTCGGCGATCGAGGTCGGCTCACCGTCAACTTTGTCCGAGTTGTAGGACATCACGGTCGACCACACGATGTTCGCCACACCGCAATCGGTGAAGGAGCCATCGATGAAGTCTTCGCTCGCCGGGGTGCCGTCGGGCGACGCGGCCAGATCGGTGTCGGGGTCGATCGGCTCGAGCAGACCTTCGTCGCACAGGCGGATCGCGTCGGACTTTTCAACATCGGCCACGTCGACCGACACGTTGTTCGCTTCGACCTGCGCCTTGATCGGGGTCGCCGGGTTGTCGGCGGCTTCCATGTTCACGTCGATGCCGGTCGCTTCCGCGAAGGGCTTGTTATAGGCTTCGACCTGGCTTTTCTCGTAAGCGCCGCCCCAGGAAAGGACAGTGACTTCCTCGGCCTGCGCCGCACCGGCCACGAGGCCGACGAGCGCGGTGCTCAGGATCATTGCTTTTTTCATCTTGGTCTTACTCCCAGTTGGTTGAGCTTTTGTGGTTTCGCGACGTTTTCGCCGCTTGGCCGCTTTTTGCGGCAGTTCGGAGCGTGCGGAGCTTGGGCCGCACGTTCCGCATTCTTTAGAGATCGAGCGCGCGCGCGTCCTGCGGGTGCCAGCCGATCTTGACCGTCTGGCCTTCCGTCAACCGCACCTGATCGAGCGTATTGCGCGATTTCATCACGAATTCCGGCGACCCGGCAACCTTCATACGGGTGCGCAGGATGTCCCCCATATAGATCACTTCGAGCACGTCGGCGTTGATCGTATGAGCGCCCGAAGGCATCATCTCGGGCTTGAATTCGACCCGCTCGGGACGGATCGAGACCAGCGTCTCCTGCCCCGCCTCGCGGATGTTCACCGCCGTCGCGTCGATGATCTCGCCGGTTTCCAGACGCACCGTGCAGGTGTCGCCGGTCAGCGTCTCCACCCGGCCCGGAAGCTTGTTGTTCTCGCCGATGAACTGCGCGACGAAGCTGTTCTGCGGACGTTCATAAAGCTCGTCCGGCGGTGCGAGTTGCTGGATGCGCCCGTCGTTGAACACGGCCACGCGGTCCGACATGGTCAGCGCCTCGCCCTGATCGTGGGTCACGTAGACCACGGTGATCCCGAGACTTTCATGCAAGTGCTTGATCTCGAACTGCATATGTTCGCGAAGCTGTTTGTCGAGTGCGCCGAGCGGTTCGTCCATCAGGACCAGCTCGGGGTCGAAGACCAGCGCGCGGGCCAGTGCGATCCGCTGTTGCTGACCGCCCGAAAGCTGCGCCGGACGGCGATGGATGAAGCTCCCCATCTGCACCATGTCCAGTGCGCGCTTGACCTTGGTTTCGCGTTCATCCTTGCCCATGCCCCGCACTTCGAGCGGGAAGGCGAGGTTCTCGCCCACGGTCATATGTGGAAAGAGTGCATAGTTCTGGAACACCATCCCGATGCCGCGCTTGTGCGGAGGCACCATGTTGATGTTCTGGCCGTCGAGGCGGATCTCGCCGTTGGTGGCGGTTTCGAAACCTGCAAGCATCATCAGGCAGGTGGTTTTCCCTGAACCGGACGGTCCGAGCATCGTCAGAAACTCGCCCTTACCGATCGAGAGATTGAGATCCTTCACGACGAGCGTTTCGCCGTCATAGCTCTTCTGCACGCGGTCGAATACGACGAATCCATCGTCGCTAGCTGCGTTGTTCAAAGCGGGCTCCCCGTTGTTTTTTGTCGTTGGTCAATTCCCGTGCATGTGACTAAAGCAAGGGCATTTGCGTTTTTCAACCCGGAAATCAAAAACCCACGTCACCGACGCATCACAGCACGGTTTCGCCTGAAAAATTGCCGTTTTGCGTCGCTTGTCGCGCAAGGAGCGACCACGACTTGCATTTGGAACGATCTAGCTTCCGCAACGTAAGCGGCGGACGAACTCGTGGACCGTAGACCGCTTCCGGCGCCGCGCCGAGGAAATGGACCTTCGCCAAGGCGGGGTGGGCGCGCAGCAGATCGGTCAGATCTGAGGGGGTCAGCGCGCGCAGCGCCTGCGGTCCGGGCCAGAAACTTTCGACCCAGGCGCCCTCGGCATTGACCAACGCATGACGCGGCAGCAGCAAGTGGTGATAGATCACCTCCCGGCAGCCCCGCATCACCCGCGCCCCGCCCCATCCCGTTGCCGCTAAGTGGCGCGCGCGCGCGAGCGCGCCCTGCCCCTCCGGCACCCAGATGCAATGTTGCCCGGAGAGAACCAGCGCGTCGCGATTACCGAAGGCGCCGGGCCGCAGTCGTACCGGGCAAAGCCGCGGATCGGCGGCCAGTGCCGCCACCCCGAACCGGCGATGCGCATGCCACAAGACCGGCTGCGGTCTACCGTCCAGCGTCGTGACCAGATCGCCCGGTTTCAGGGTTTCCACCCGGCGCGGCCCGCGCGGCGTAGCCAGCCGCGTGCCTTCGGTGAAACAGGGGATGCCCATCGTGTAGAGCTGCGGCGCACCCGCCACCTGCACGGGCGCGATACCGGTCAGCGTCAGGCTCTCACCATTGGGGAAGCCGAGAACCGCATTGCCCGCGCCATCGTCGCTGACCGTCACATCCCAGGCATTGACCGGATTGCCGGTGCCGTCGGTCAGGTCCGAGACATCGAGCTGATCGAGTGTGAAGCCCGAACCGTCATCCGTCAGATCGAAATCGGTGACGATGTCCTGCCCGTCGCCATCGCCGAAGCTGAGGGTATCGGCCCCAAGGCCGGTGGTTATCGTATCGACCCCGGCACCCGCATCTATGACGTCATCGCCAGCGCCCGCATCGAGCGTGTCGCCCAGCGCCGAGCCGGTCAGCGTATCGGCCCCGTCGCCTGCTGCGATCGAGACGGCATTCCCCGCGGCGGAGGCATCGAATGCCTCTGCGTCGGCGGAGCCCCGAACCTCCTCGACCTCCCAGAAATAGGTGACGGTAATGCCGCCGTCATAACTGATCGCGCCGGTTTCCCAACCCGTCCAGAGGACGACGGCCTCACCCGGACCAAGCTCGATCACGTCCCAATCGGTGCCGCCTTCGCCGCCTAAGATCGTCTCGGCCCCGTCACCGGCATAAAGCAGGAACGTGTCGGCATCGTCGCCGCCATGCAGCTCGTCAGCCCCTGCGCCGCCGGTGAGCGTATCGCTGCCACCCACGCCCTGTAGTGTATCGTCGCCCGCCCCGCCCGAGATCAGGTCGTCGCCGCCCAGCGCCCAGATCGTGTCGTTGCCGTCGCCGCCCGAAAGCGTGTCCGCCCCCGATCCGCCGGTGATCGTGTCGGCGCCGCCACCACCGTCGATCAAGACGCCGCTGGTATCACTCGTGGCGTCGATCAGATCGCCCTGCTGCGACCCGACGACCCCTTCGATCTCGCTGAAACTCGCCGTGTTGCCACCGGCACTGGCAGTGCCGCTCTCCGATCCGGAGAAGGTAACGGCCACGCCGCCCGCCGTGTAATAGGTGAAGTTGAGCGAGTCGAAATCGCTGCCCGTGGTGACAGTCTCGCCGCCAAAGACCGTATCGCTGCCCCACGCGTCGCCCAGGTAAAACGTGTCGGCATCGGCATCGCCGTAGAGAAGGTCACTCCCGGCCTCCCCCGCGAGGTGATCGGCCCCGTCCCCGCCCGAGATCGTGTCGTCCCCCGTCCCGCCGAGGATCGTATCCGAGCCCGCCTCGCCCAGAATCGAGTCGTTGCCGTCCTCGCCATAGAGATAGTCGTTCCCCGCGCCACCAAGGATCGTGTCATCCCCGGTCTCGCCATGGACGACGTCGTCATCGTCCCCGCCCTCGACGTAATCCGCGCCGCCCCCGGCCCAGACCGTATCACTCCCGGCGCCGCCATAGATGGTGTCGTCATAGTCGTAGGAGATGCCCGGGACGTCATCGATCAGATCATTGCCATCGCCACCATAGACCAGATCGCCCTCGGCCAACGTGCCGCCGCCGGTACCGTAGTAAATCGTGTCGTCGCCCGCGCCACCGTCGATCGTGTCGGCGCCAGCGCCCCCATCGATCAGGTCGCTCGACGCGCCGCCTTGCAACGAGTCATCCAGACTGCCGCCCTGGGTCGCGTTGGCGTCGTCGGGGTCGTAGGTTGCGTTGAAGAGCTCGGTATAGGCCGGACCGGTAGAGACGTCGCTGACGGATGTGACCTCATAGGTGACACCGGGCTGCAGCGGTTGATCGGCGACCTCGCCGACGATCGTTCCGCCGATCTCAAGGATATAGATTGTGATCGTCGTGCCGTCCGGGGCGAGCAGCGTGAACGCATTCTCGATATAAACCTGACCGGACGCAATCGGCGCGCCATATGCATCGGTCACCGAGACGGATTGCGTGAGGTCGTTGCCGATCTCGTCGAGGATTGTGTCGCCGGAGAGAGTCGAGCCATCGTCGGAGAAGGTGAAGATGCGTCCGCTGGTATCGACGTCCCAGCTCGGCTCGATCATCAAACGGCTGCCGGTGACGACGGTCGAACCGCCGCCCTCGATCAGAAAATCCGACCGGAAATAGCCATGAAAGACGTAACTCGTCATCGCACGATCGCCCGATCAGCCCCAAAACGGTTTCACCCGGGGCGATCATCCCGCGCGCGGCTCAAGGCAGGGTTAACGTGCGCGAGAGAGTTCATTCGATTTGAGATAAATCGGTCGGGGATCAGCCCGGCATGACCGTGTTGTCGGGTTGCCAAGGTGCGCGGCCGGACGCATCCACGGGCAGCGACAGCGCCACCCCATCCGATGCCCCCGACGGATCGAGCGGCGGAAACTGCGCCATCCGCGTCGCGACCCGGTTCGCGCACAGCCGCCCGCCACGGTCGTTGAGATGGATCAGCAGATCGCCCCCAGCCTCGACCGCGAGATACCAGCCGCGCGTCGCGAGGTTGATGCCGCTCTCGCCCCACAGATCGATCAACGGGATCCCCCAACGATCAGCCACGCGCGCATGCACCGCGTTGCGCTCGAAATGCCCTTGCGGCCAGTCGAGCGTCCCATCGAAAGACCAGAAGGCCTGCGGTTCGCGCACGATGAACAGCCGATGATCTGGCACCCCATCGAAGCCGCTCGCCGCAAGATAATTGGCGATCATCGTGTTCCACAGCCCCTCATACGTCGCGATATGCCCGTTGCTCAGCGGTGCAGACAGGAAGGCCGCCGCACCATCCGCGGCGTTGCGCGCCTCGAACTCGTCCTGCTCGGCCTCGGTCATGATCCGGTCGCAGCTATAGGGGGTACCGGGCTGCGGAAGGTAGTAGACCGCGCGCGCCTCGGCGCTGCCGGTATTGCGATGCTCATATAGGATATCGAAGCCCGGTTGCGTGCCGGGGGCCGTGAAATAGGCCCCGGCTTGCGTCGCCGCGAGCCCCTCTGCGGGGCCTGCGAAATGCCCGACGGAGAGCGCCGCCGCCTTCGCCGCCAGCCCCGCAATCTGCGCCCCATCGAGCGCGAGGGTCTGATACCCGGCATTGGCCAGATCCATCACCCCGTCATTCGCGCCGAGCCAGAAGATCGTCGCCGCACTCCGGTCCCGGACACCCGCGCTCAGGCCCAGCGTCGTCGCGTTTCCTGCGGTCGCATCGCTGAAATTGATCAGGTCGTTCGCGAGCCCCGCCATGTAGTCGCGCGAGAACATACCCGTCACACCCTCGCCCGGCTTCGGCTGCAAGGTGCCGCCCGAGATCCCGCGCACCGAGTGCCCCTCGAGCGCCAGCACCTCGCGCAGATGCGGTTGCCACATGACCTGCGAGACCAGCGAATGGCCCAAAGTGATAACCCTCTTGCCCGCCCAAGGGGAGCGCAGCGCCTCTGCCATGTCGGCAAGATCCGCGCGGACGGCCTGCCCCGCCTGCTGGGCGTAGCCCGTCTGGACCGCACGCACCGCGTCGAAGCTGATCGCCTGCGCGGTCTCGGGCAGCGGGTGATAGGGGGCACCAAGCCGCGCCAGCGCTTCGGCCACCTCCGTTTCGCTGAGGTCGAAAGCGGGCTCGCCGGCCACGCCCAGATCGACCAGCATGAAGCAGCGCAACGTAAGCTTCAGCGACAAGGTCAGGAGGTTCTGATCGCTCCCGTCGCGCGGGCTGGCGAACTCGATATAGGGATTGCCGCGCGTCGCGCTCGCCTCGGCGATGAAGCACCGCGCAACGCGGTGGCGGATCGGCGCACCTGTGTCACCCACCTGCACGCGCAGCGCGTCCATCGCCGATCCCGGCGTGAATTGCAGCACGAAGGGACGCCAGCCGAGCGTGTCGATACCGCTTGCAGCGACATCGCCCTCCGCGTCGAAATCGGCATAAAGCGCGTAGCGATGCCCCGCGACCAGATCAACGCCCGCGCCGGGGACGTCTTTGTAGATCAGCATCGCGCCGAAGCTTTGCCCCGACAGGCTCCGCGCGACCTCCGCGCCCTCGGGGGCCCAGCTTACAGCATCCGCCCCCGAGATGGCCCATCCCGCGGCACCGTCGCGAAAGTCGTTGCCGCCGAAGACCGAACGCAATCCGGTAAGATTCCGCGCCGCCAGCGCTTCAGAAGACGGGTAGCTCGCGACCTCCTCGGCGATGGCGCTGGCCGCATGACGGTAGAGCGTCGCGAAACGCCCGCCCTCGCCAGCCACACTGAAATGCGCGCCTTCCGCGGTGGCCCCGAGCCCGTCGGTAACGCTCGCATAAACTCCGCCGCTCAGCATCGCGGCATCACGCGCCAGTTCCGCCGCCGCCCGGCTCTCCGCAGCGGACGCGCTGGCCCCCGCCGCCACCGTCGCCTCTGTGCCCGCCGCTTGTGCCCCGGCCTGCGCCTCCTCCGCCCAGGCCTGCGCGCTTTGCGTGCCCGGCCCACCCGGGGCCGCGCCCTCCGCCCAAGCCTGCGCCAGCGCGACATATACCGCGCTCGCCTCCGAAGGCGGCGTATCTGCGGGCGCTTCCTCAGGGGCAGTCGCGATACAATTGGCGAAACTCTCGCTTGGCGCATCGGGCACCCGAGCCAGAAACTCCCAATGCAATTCCCACGCGTCACCGAAACAGGTGCCGTGATAGTCGCCCGCAGGCAGATCGATCGCGAGCGCGCCTTCCGCGTCGGTCTGGGCAGAGACGATCCGCGGTACGCGCACCGTGACGCCGCCTTGCTCGACGGTCGAGACGATTCCGCCCAGCCGCTCGAAGCTGACGGTGCAATTGGCGCTAATCGTCCCGTCTGGGGATGTGACGATTCCGGTGATGTGGCAGGTCATGCGATCCTCGCTCAGGGTAAGCCGCTGTCGAGGGATAGGATCAGCAAGAGGCCCTACCGAGCTTTGAACCGAGCGCACGGTGCCCGTCCGAGCCCATCAGTCCATTGAAACCAAATGGAAAAAGTCAAAGCGGGAGACGTACAGACCTGCGCGCATCTGCGCTGCAACGAGAGATTTTCGATCTAGGGAATACCCGCCTCGGGTCTGTCAGATTTCTCTTCAGGAGAGAAATGGTGCGGTCGAGAAGACTCGAACTTCCACGGGAGTTACCCCACAGCGACCTCAACGCT
>NZ_DFRG01000012.1:442-29899 GCF_002378135.1 Thioclava sp. UBA3469 | reverse complement strand
TCGGCACGATTCGTCTTGCGAAACGGGAGGATGGCGGTCTGCACTTTGGATAGGCCGCGCGAGGTCTCAGCCGCGACACGCACCCTGACGACGCCGCCCGCGCGGCGTGCGACAGGTGCTGGTCTCAAGCGCGCCGGGATCGAGCGAGCCGGTGTCGTTTGGCGCCGGGTGCAGCATCTCCCGAGACAGGATCAACAGGCCCCGCCGGGGCCCGAGGGGAGGAGCGACAGGCCATGAATGCCACCGATATTTCCATGAAACCGCGTATCGGCCGGCGGGGCGTCATTGTCGGCGCCGTGGCGCTGTGCACCCTCGTCGCGATCGGGCTCGACACCACCGTCGTCACCATCGGCTCCGAGCAGGACACCCGCGTCGACGGGTTCTCCCCCGATGCCTACGGCACCAAGGAATTCCCCCGCATCCGCGACGATGTGAGCAAGCGCGCCGTCGACGCCAAGACGCTCGCCGCCGCGCTGGCCGAGGACAAATCCGCAGCCGCCAAGAAATACGGCACCGGTGGCGCGATGCCTGTGCTGCCCGTGCGCGTGACCGGAACGGTCGGCGAAGGCAAATCGGGCATTTACGATATCAATGTCGACGGGCTCGACAACGTGCGCATCCGCGTCCAGACCGGCCCCGCGATCAACGGCACCGACCTGCGCGACGCGCCCGGCGACATCTCCTTCGGCGCCTTCAAGAACCAGATCGAATACCAGGACGCCGGCGCGGGCATTAACCGCGCGATGAAGGCCGAGGTGCTCGACGGGATCGATACCGCCAACCTGACCGGCAAGACGGTGACCGTCACCGGCGCCTTCAAGCTGATCAATCCGAAAATGTGGCTGATCACCCCGGTCGAGGTGAAAGTCCAATGACCGTGCAGCAAAGCATTCGTCCCGACGCCCCGCGAGGGACCGGCGACGTCGTCATGTCGGCCCGCCACGTCGCCAAGCATTACGGTGCGGTGAAAGCCCTCAAGGGCGTGAATTTCGACATCCATCGCGGTCAGGTGACGACGCTGTTCGGCGAGAACGGCGCGGGCAAATCGACGCTGATGAAGATCCTCGCGGGAATCGTGACGCCGACCTCGGGGCAGATTCTGCTCGACGGCGAACCGGTCACCTTCAACGGCGCGAATGACGCGCTGGCGCAGGGCATCTCGATCATCCACCAGGAACTCGCGCTCGCGCCGAACCTGAACGTGCGCGACAACATCTTCATGGGGCGCGAAATCCGCACCCGCCGCGGCGTCGATTTCGCCGAGGAAGAGCGGGTTACCCGCGCCCTGATGGAGGAGCTGGAAGAAGAGATCGATCCGCTCACCCCGGTGGAGGAACTGCGTCTCGGGCAGCAGCAGATCGTCGAGATCGCGCGCGCCCTGCAGGCCAAAAGCCGCATCCTGATCATGGACGAGCCCACCTCGGCGCTGTCGGCCTCGGAAGTCGAAGTGCTGTTCAAGGTGATCAACGACCTCACCGCGAAGGGCGTCAGCATCGTCTATATCTCGCACCACCTCGAAGAGGCGCTGGAAGTGACCGATCACGCGGTGGTGCTGCGCGATGGCGAAATGACCGCCTACGCGCCACGCAACGAGATCGACCTCGAATGGATCGTGCGCAACATGGTCGGCGAAGGGTTCGACCTCGGCACGCCTCCCGACAGCAAGATGGGCGAGCCCTCGCTGATCGTCGAAGACCTCTGCGTTCCCGACCCGTCGGGTCACGGGCTGGTGGTCGATCACATGAGCCTGAGCGTGCGCGCGGGCGAGATCGTCTGCATCTACGGGCTGATGGGCGCCGGGCGCACCGAAATGATGGAATGCGCCGCCGGGCGTCTGCGCGCGAAAAGCGGCGCGGTGAAGCTGCACGGGCGCGACATCTCGCATATGTCGATCGCCGAGCGCATCGAGGCCGGGCTGGTGCTCGTCCCAGAGGATCGGCAGCGCGACGGGCTGGTGCAGACGATGACCGTGGGTCAGAACCTGTCGCTGTCCTCAATCGGTGCCTTCACGCGCGGCCTGTTCACCAGCCGCAAGGACGAGCGCAAGGTGATCGACGACTCGATCCGCGAAGTGACCGTGAAAACCGATGGCGGCGGCGCGATGATCGGCTCGCTCTCGGGCGGCAACCAGCAAAAGGTGGTCATCGGCAAGATGCTCGCCACCCGGCCCGAGGTGATTCTGCTCGACGAACCGTCGCGCGGCATCGACATCGGCGCGAAGGCCGAGGTCTTCAAACTGCTCGCGCGCACCGCACAGGAGCGCGGGTTGGCCGTACTCTATTCGACCTCGGAAGTCGGCGAATGCCTGAGCATCGCCCACCGGATCATCGTGATGAACAGGGGCCGGATCGCGGCCGAGTTCGATCACACCGCAACCAAAGAACAGATCATGGCCGCCTCTGGCGAAGCCGTGCACCACTAAGGGAGGCCAACATGGCGGACGTTACGAATTCCAAGCCCGCATCGGGCAGCATGGGCCTGAACATCGGCAAGATCCTTCTGGAGGGCCGCGCATTCTTCGCCCTCGTCGCGATCATCGCCGTCTTCTCGATCCTGTCGCCGGTCTATTTCAGCATCGGCAACTTCTTGATCATGTCGTCGCATGTCGCGATCTTCGGCCTGCTGGCGATCGGTATGCTGCTGGTGATCCTGAACGGCGGCATCGACCTGTCCGTGGGCTCGACGCTGGGCCTCGCCGGGGTCGTCGCGGGCTACCTCATGCAGGGGGTCGAGATACCGGCCGCCGGTGTCGTGCTCTACCCGCCGGTCTGGGCCGTGGTGGTGCTGACGATTTGTCTGGGCGCCTTCGTGGGGCTGATCAATGGCGTGCTGATCGCGTTCTTCAACGTGCCCGCCTTCGTGGCCACACTGGGGATGCTCTATGTGGCGCGCGGTGTCGCGCTGCTGATGACCAACGGTCTGACCTACAACAACCTTGGCGGCGCCGAAGCTCTGGGCAATACCGGCTTCGACTGGCTCGGGTTCAACCGCATCGCGGGTGTGCCGATCGGAGTGATCGTGCTGGCGCTGGTCGCGCTGACGGTCGGCCTCGTGCTGGCACGCACCGCCTTCGGCCGCTGGCTCTACGCCTCGGGCGGCAACGAGCGCGCAGCGGAACTCTCCGGCGTGCCGACCCGCAGCGTGAAAATCTCGGTCTACGTGCTGTCGGGCATCTGTGCCGCCATCGCGGGCCTCGTGCTGTCGTCGCAGCTGACCTCGGCAGGCCCCACCGCAGGCACCACCTACGAACTGACCGCCATCGCGGCCGTCGTGATCGGCGGGGCCGCCCTGACCGGCGGGCGCGGCAACGTGCGCGGCACGATGCTGGGCGCTTTCGTCATCGGCTTCCTGAGCGACGGGCTCGTCATCATCGGCGTCTCTGCATACTGGCAGACCGTCTTTACGGGCGCCGTGATCGTGCTCGCCGTGCTGCTCAACAGCCTGCAATACGGCCGCGCGCGGCGCTGAGACTTCGAGGACGCGGGACAGGGAGGTTCCGCGCCCGAATACCCGCCGGACCTATCCGGCATCTACAACAACCCAACGGGAGGAAACCCAACATGAAATTCACCAGGCGCACCATTCTCGCGACCGTCGCAATGATGCCGTTGATGGCACAGGCCGCGATGGCTGACGGTCTGATCTCGATCATCGTCAACGATCCCTCGAACCCCTACTGGTACACCGAGGGCGAGGTCGCCAAGGCCACCGCCGAAGAGCTTGGCTATGACGCCAACGTCTCCGCTCACAAGGGTGACACCAACACCGAGAGCAACCTCGTCGACACCGCGATCACCAACAAGGCCAAGGCGATCATCCTCGACCCGGCGAACGCAGACGGTTCGGTCGGCGCCGTGAAGAAAGCGGTCGAAGCCGGTATCCCGGTCTTCATCGTCAACGCCGAGATCAACCAGTCGGGTCTGGCCAAGGCACAGCTGGTGTCGAACAACGCGCAAGGCGCGGCACTCGGCGCGATGAAATGGGTCGAGGCGATGGGCGAAAAAGGCTCCTATGTCGAACTGTTCGGCGCCCCGTCGGACAACAACGCGCAGACCCGTTCGAACGGCTTCGAGACGGTGCTGAGCCAGTATCCCGACCTCGACAAGAAGGCGCAGGAAGTCGCCAACTGGGACCGTACGCAGGGCTATTCCAAAATGCAGTCGATGCTGCAGGCCAACCCGGACATCACCGGCGTGATCTCGGGCAACGACGAAATGGCGCTCGGTGCGATCGCCGCGCTCAAGGAAGCGGGCAAGCTCGACGGCATGGTCGTCGGCGGCTTCGACGGCTCGCCCGATGCGGTCGACGCGGTCAAGGCAGGCGAGATGACCTACACGGTCCTGCAGCCGGTCGCGATCTTCGCCGAGCAGGCCGTGCGTCAGGCCGATCACTTCATCCAGACCGGCGAGCTGGAAGTCTCGGAAGAGAAGCAACTCTTCGACTGCATGCTGATCGACTCGAGCAATGTCGACGCCTACACCGGCCCGTTCACCCTGGATCAATCCTCCTGATCCGGCGCAACGGGACACTGGGAAAGGGGGCCGCGCGGCCCCCTTTTTCGTTTTGACAGGCGCGTGGGGATTTCGGGGGCGTCACGTAGAACGCGACCTCGCAACGAAGAAAGGGCGCCCGCGCGGGCGCCCTTTTTCTGTGTTCTGCAAAGGGTGACGCGCTCAGCGCGCCGCCATCGCTTCGAGCGGCAGGGGCGTGATCCGTGAGGCGTGACCGGCGGTGCCAAACGCTTCGAACCGCGCCTTGCAAAGCTGCTGCATCAGCGCCTTGCCCTCGGTCAGATATTTCCGCGGATCGAATTCGCCGGGCGTCTCGGACAGGACTTTGCGCACGCCTGCCGTCATCGCCATGCGGTTGTCGGTGTCGATATTCACCTTGCGCACGCCCGAGCGGATGCCGCGCTGGATTTCCTCGACCGGCACGCCCCAAGTCGGGCGCATATCGCCGCCATAGCTGTTGATCATCTGCCGCAGATCCTCGGGGACGGAGGACGAGCCATGCATGACCAGATGGGTATTGGGCAGGCGGCGGTTGATCTCTTCGATGACATTCATCGCGAGAATGTCGCCATCGGGCTGGCGGGTGAACTTGTAGGCGCCGTGGCTGGTGCCCATCGCCACAGCCAACGCATCGACGCCGGTTTCGCGCACGAAGCGTTCGGCTTCTTCGGGGTCGGTCAGCAACTGCTCTTCCGAGAGCTTCTCGGTCGCACCGTGGCCGTCTTCCTGATCGCCCATGCCGGTCTCGAGCGAGCCGAGCACCCCCAGTTCGCCTTCGACCGAGACACCGCAGGCATGCGCCATCTCGACCACGCGCGCGGTGATATCGCGGTTATAGGCGTAATCGGCGGGTGTCTTGCCATCGGCCAGCAGCGAGCCGTCCATCATCACCGAGGTGAAGCCATGCTGGATCGCGGTGGCGCAGGTAGCCAGATCGCTACCGTGATCGAGATGCATGCAGACCGGCACTTCGGGGAAGGTCTCGACCAGCCCATCGATCAGCCGCGCCAGCAGGCGGTCCCCCGCATAGGCGCGCGCGCCCCGCGAGGCGGCAAGGATCACCGGCGCATCGGCCTCGCGCGCGGCGGTCATGATCGCCAGGCCCATCTCCATGTTCGAGATGTTGAAGGCGGGCACGGCATAGCCGTTCTCCGCCGCGTGATCGAGCAACTGGCGCAGGGTGATGCGGGCCATAGGTCAGGTCTCCTCTGAAAGGTAGCTCTTGATGATGTCGACCTCTTCCGATGCGCCAAACACGAGCGGCACGTTCTGGTGCGGCGCGTCCGGCACGAGGTCGAGAATGCGCGTGGTGCCATCGGTGGCGCGCCCGCCTGCCGCTTCGATCAGGCAGGCGATCGGCACCGCCTCATAGGCCAGCCGCAAGCGCCCTTCGCGATAGCCTTCGCGCCGGTCCGCCGGATAGAGGAACGCGCCACCTTTCAGCAGGATACGGTGCAGTTCACCGACCGCCGCCGCCAGCCAGCGCATGTTGAAATCGCGCCCGCGCGGACCTTCCGCACCGGCGCGCAACTCGGCGGCCCAGCGTTGCAGACCCGGGCTCCAGTGACGCTCGTTCGAGGCGTTGTAAGCGATGGTCGAGGCCTTGGGCGACAGTCGGACGTCCTGCGCCGTCATGCGGAAGTCCTCACCGTCATAGGTGGCGATCTGCACCCCCTGCCCGGCCGTGAAGCCGAAATCCAGCGAATGCCCGAAGGAGGCGTAGCCAGCTGCGATCGCCTCCGAGCCCGGACGCCGGAAATCGGAGGGACCGGTCGGGTAGATCGCAAACAGCATCCCCAACGGCGCGCCGATACCGATGGAGCCCGACCCGTCGATCGGATCAATCGCGAGATCGAATTGGCCCTCCGGGTCGAGCAGCTCGACCTCTTCGGCCTCTTCCGACAGCATGTGCCGCACGCCCAGCCCCGCGAGCGCCGCAAGGATGTGGTCATGCGCGCCGACATCGAGCGCCTTCTGCACATCGCCGCTTTCGTTCTGACCGCAGGACGCGGCGGGATCGCCGGGCAACCGACCCGCCGCGAGCCGCTGCTCGATCGGGGGCAAGGCATCCGCCAGCGCGGCGATAATCTCTCCAAGCCCGCCAGCAGGCAGGCAGTCACGCAGGTACGCCGCCTGCGAGGGACGGTCGTTCGGCAAGGTCAGCATGTGGGAATTCCGTCAGTGAGTTGGGACCGGGCGGCGAACCGCCCGACCCTCGGGAGTTCGCTCAGGCCGTCGTGTGATACTTGGCGTCGACCGCGTCAATGGCCTGAACGTTGCCCGCCGATTTCCCCTCGGGGTCGAAGGACGAGGACAGGAAGGCATCGGCGATGTCTTTCGCGAGCTCCGCGCCCACGACCCGCGCGCCCATCGTGATGATATGCGCGTTGTTCGAGGTCGCCGCTTTGCCCGCCGAATAGGTGTCGTGGGTTTGCGCGGCGCGGATGCCCGGCACCTTGTTGGCCGAGAGGCAGACCCCGATCCCGGTGCCACAGCACAGGATCGCACGGTCGTAGGTTCCGTCCTTGACGCCCGATGCGACGCGATCCGCGAGATTGGCGTAGAAATCGTCCGGCCCGGCCTCGGTGCGCGAGGCTTCAGTCACCTCGTAGTCGGGGTTCTGGCTGAGATATTCGGCCAGGATCTTGGCGAGCGGTTCGCCGGCGCTGTCGCCGGCCACTGCGATTTTCATGACAGTTCCTCCGTTTTGACTTGTGCGTCCAGCGCGGCATTGCAGCGCGCGAGAATGTCGAGATATCCGGCCACGTTCCAAGCAGAGCGACCGATGAACAGCCCGTCGATATGCGGGCAGGCGATCAGCTCTGCGCAGTTGTCAGGATTGACCGAGCCGCCATAGAGGCAGGGCACGCGGCGGCCCGTCACCTCTTGCGCCACAGCGATGATCTCGGCCTGGCGGGCATCGGCGTAATCGGCCGTGGCGGGAATACCGTTTTCACCGATGGCCCAGACCGGCTCGTAGGCGAGCCAGATCTCGGCCTGTTTCTGGTCCTCCGACAGCTTCGAGAGCGCACCGCGCACCTGCGTGGCCAGCACTTCAGCGGCCCGCCCCTCTTCGCGATCTTCGAGCGTCTCGCCGATGCAGATGAGCGGGATCAGCCCGTGGCGCACCGCAGCCTCCGTCTTGAGGCCGACCGTCTCGTCGGTCTCGCCGAAATGGGCGCGGCGTTCGGAATGGCCGAGCTCCACAATGTCGAGACCGCAATCAACCAGCATCGGCGCGGACACTTCGCCCGTCCAGGCGCCGGCATCGGCCCAATGCATGTTTTGCGCACCGACCAGCGCGGGCGTGTCAGCCAGCGCGGCCTTGACCTGCCGCGTCGCGGTGAAGGGCGGAATGACAAAGCTCTGGATACGCGGCGACAGGGTCGCAGCCGCGAGGCCATCCGCCCAGGCCATCGCCTCGGACAGGGTTTTGTTCATCTTCCAGCTGGTGCCGATCCAAACCTCGGGCATGTCGAACGCTCCTCCGTCGTGTTGAGGTTAAATAACATGCGTCACGTTAGTTTCAACATTATTTTTGTTACTTTGTGATTTTTAATTGTTAGAACCTGTGACCACTGCTAGCGTTCGCGGCATAGGAGGATCCCATGCTCGATCACGCTCAAGTTGCGGCCAAAGCCGCTATCGACCCTGAAAACTTTGCCCTCGCCAATTGCCTGCGGGCGTTGGCTATCGACGCGGTGAATGCCGCCAATTCCGGCCATCCCGGTGCGCCGATGGGCATGGCCGACGCGGCCACCGTGCTGTTTCGCAACCATCTGAAATTCGACGCCTCGGCCCCCGACTGGCCCGACCGGGACCGCTTCGTGCTGTCCAACGGCCATGCGTCGATGCTGCTTTACGGGTTGCTGCATCTGACCGGCTACGAAGACATGACGCGCGACCAGATTCGCAATTTCCGGCAGTGGGGGTCGATCACGGCCGGCCATCCAGAATGGGGCCATGCGAAGGGCGTCGAGACGACGACCGGCCCGCTGGGACAGGGCTTGGCAACCGCCGTCGGCATGGCACTGGCCGAGCGCGCGCTGGCCACCGAGTTCCCCGGCCTTGTCGATCACCGCACATGGGTGATGCTGGGCGACGGGTGCCTGCAGGAAGGGATCGGACAAGAGGCGATCTCGCTTGCGGGGCATCTCGGACTGGGCAAACTGAACCTTCTTTACGACGACAATGACATCACCATCGACGGGCCGACCTCCGTGTCCTTCTCGGAGGATGTTCCGGCGCGGCTTGCGGCCTGCGGCTGGCATGTGATCCGCTGCGACGGCCATGACGCCAAGGCGCTCGACGAGGCGATGGCGGCCGCGAAGGCCGAGACCGCGCGGCCCAGCTTGATCGCGATGAAGACGGTGATCGGCTTCGGCTCGCCCAATCGGGCAGGCACGGCGAAGGCGCATGGCGCCCCGCTGGGAGAGGAAGAAGGCGCGCTGGCCAAGCAGGCGCTCGGTTGGGAGGCTGCGCCGTTCGATATCCCCGAGAACCTCGCTGCAGCCTGGGCCGCGATCGGGGCCCGCGGCACGCAGGCCCGCGCGGAATGGGAGGACGCCCTCGCCGCCTCTGGCAAGGCCGCGGAATTCACCGCCCGCGTCGAGGGTAAGCTGCCGGAAGGCTACGCCGCCGCCGTCGAGGATGCCCGCGCCGAGCTGTTCGAAACCCCGCAATCCGTCGCAACCCGGAAAGCCTCGCAGATCGCGCTGGAGCATCTAGCCAAGGCGGTGCCCGCGATGATCGGCGGCAGCGCCGATCTCACCGGCTCCAACCTGACGCGCGTCGCCGCCGTCGACTCGTCGTACACCGCCGCCAAACCGGGTCGCTATATCGGCTACGGTGTGCGCGAGTTCGGCATGGCGGCGGCGATGAACGGTCTCGCGCTGCATGGCGGCCTCAAGCCCTATGGCGGCACGTTCCTCGTGTTCTCGGACTACGCACGCAACGCGATCCGCCTGTCGGCCCTGATGGGGCTGGGCGTCACCTATGTGATGACCCACGACTCGATCGGGCTCGGCGAGGACGGCCCCACGCACCAGCCGGTCGAACATCTGGCCTCGCTGCGCGCGATCCCCAACCTCAACGTGTTCCGGCCCGCGGATGCGGTGGAGACGCTGGAGGCGTGGGATATCGCGATCCGGTCGACGGGCACGCCGTCTTTGCTGGCGCTGTCGCGGCAAGGTGTACCGCAACTGCGCGGCGCGGGGGATGGGAACCTGACCGCGCGCGGCGCCTATGTGATCCGCTCCTTCGGGGAGGGCCGCGACGTAACACTTCTCGCGACAGGGACCGAGGTGGCGCTGGCCGTGGAGGCCGCAGAGGCGCTGCATGCGGACGGCGTCAATATCGCCGTGGTCTCGATGCCATGCTGGGAGTTGTTCGACGCGCAGCCCGAGGAGTACCGGACCGAAGTTCTCGGCACCGCGCCGAGGATCGCGGTCGAGGCCGCGTCGGCCTTCGGCTGGACCCGCTACGTCGCGCGCGAAGCGGATGTGATCGGCATGCCGGGCTTCGGCGCCTCGGCTCCGGCGGAGCGGCTCTATGCCGAGTTCGGCATCACCAAAGATGCGATCGTTGCGCGCGCCAAGGCGCTGATCGCGGGCTAAAGATAGCGCGGGCCAGAGCGACAGGCCCGCGCTCTTTCAGCCGTCGAAGCTGCGCTCGATCCCCGGCGACCGACTTTTTTTCCGCCGACCAACCACCGCGTGCTTGAGTGTTCAGAGCGCGCGCGTCGTCATCGAAACCTGACAGCCCTCTAGCCCGCCACGTACCTCCGCGCCCGCGGGCAAAGGTTGCGGACCGATGCGCGCACCGGTGACGATGCAATGCTCCGCCCGCAGCCCCGGCCCGATGACGGCGGCCCGCTCGGCAAGGAAGCTGAGGAAGCACACGATCTCGGAGAGCGACATGCCCGCGGCCATCGTGGGCGGATCGGAAGGCGCGCCGATCACAAGCGGCAGACGCGTCAGATCGCGGCTCTGCCAATCAGGGACCTCGTCGCCCAGAACGATCGCCTGGTTCGAGAATCGGTCCGCCATCTGCGCCAGCGGCGGCTGCTTTTCGAGCGCGGTGAAGCGCGATTGCAGCACCTCGAAGGCGACATGAACGCTGCCGATCGCATCCAGAATCTCGGCGGGCTTGGCCTTGGGCGAAATATCGGCGCGCAGTCGCACCGCGATCTCCAGCTCGAGCCGGGCATGGGGCGCGACGTCAAGTGTCGCCCCCGTCGGGTGGATCGCTCGGTCCAGAACCGGTGCGCAGGACAGGTCGCGCCCACCCAGCAGCGCGTGTTTCCAGCCGCCCACCGGACCGAGATGGCGCAGGCTTTCGGCCTGCACCGCATAGGCCTCCGCCGGGCTTTCCGGGAGCGGGTTCAGCGCGTCGAGCGTCTCGCCGTCATTCGCGGCGGCCAGAGCTTCTGATGCGCTTGCGATTTGGTCACGCTGCATGATGTGCAACCTCTTCTTTCATAGCTTCGCGCGGGATAATCGCGCCGGGATACCGGACGACGCAGCTCGCGAGCCGTGCGCCATTGAGAATTGCCGCCGCCAGCGGCTTGCCGCGTTGCAGGGCCGAGAGAAGCGCGGCGTCGAAACTGTCGCCTGCGGCGGTGGTGTCGACGGCCGCAACGGGCTCGGGCAGCGCAACGCGCAGCGCCGCACCCGATGCGTCGCGCGCCAACACGGTACCGCCGCCGGTCGTCAGCACGATCATCCCCGGCGCATGTGTCTCGCAGCGCGCCATGACCGCCTCGGGATCGGCCTCGTCCCAAAGGGCCGCGAGATCGTCGAGCGAGGGCAGCGCGAGGCTCGTCACCGCCAAGGCGCGCTCCGTCCACTCCGCCGCCTCGGCCCGGTCGCGCCAGAGCCGCGGGCGGTAATTCGTGTCATAGGCGACCGTGACGCCCCGCTGGCGCAGCGCATCGAGCTCCGCCAGCAGCCGCGCGCGCGCCTCCTCGGGAAGGATCGCCAGAGTGATACCGGAGAACAGCAGAACGCGCGCCTGACCGAGCGCCGCGACCTCAGTCCCGTCGGCGCCGAACATCCGGCGCGCCGGCGCCTGATCGCGCCAATAGGTGAAGCTGCGCTCGCCCGTGGCATCGGTGGCGATGAAGCTCAGCCCCGGGCTGCCATTGGCCTCGGCCCCGATCCCCTCGATCTCGACGCCTTCGCGCGCAATCGTGTCGCGCATCCAGCGGCTCATCCCGTCTTCGCCCAGCCGCGAGAGATAGCCGACCCGCAGATCAGGCCGCAGCCGCGCGAGATAGATCGCCGCGTTGAGCGTGTCGCCGCCGAGGCGACGATGGAACAGATCGGGCGTTGCGGGATCGTTGGTGAATTCGGCGAGAGGCTCGCCGATGCAGAGAAAGTCCAGCATGTGAGGCTCCGGTCAGGCAGGCGTTACCGGGCTCGGAAGCGGGCTTCCGGCCAGATAGGCGTCGATATTGGCGATCACCAGCTGCGCCATCGCGCGCCGCGCCTCGTTCGTCGCCGACGCGATATGCGGCGTGAAGAGCGTATTGGGCGCGCGCAAAAGACCGTCCGCCGCCCCATCGGGCGCGACAGGTTCGACCTCGAACACGTCGAGCGCGGCAGAGCCGAGCGTGCCGCCATGCAAGGCCGCAGCCAGCGCCGCGCTGTCGACGACCGAGCCGCGCGCGACATTGACCAGAGTGCCCTCGGAGCCTAGCGCCTCCAGAACCGGCGCATCGACGATATACCGCGTCTCGGGCGTGGCCGAGAGCGTGACGAACAGGACATCGCTTTCGGCGGCCAGCGTCCGGGCGTCGGGGCGCCATGCCTCGGGGGCGTCATCATGGGGCTTGCGCGCGTGGTAGATCACATCGACCCCCAGCGCGCGGAGCATATCCGCCAGCGCCCGCCCGATCCGGCCATAGCCGAGGATACCCGCCCGGCATCCGGTCAGCGCCTGACCCAGCCGAGGTTTCTGCCCGTTCGACCAACCGCCGGAGCGCAGCAGCCGCTCGCCCTCGCCGATCCGGCGCCGCACCGAAATCGCGAGCCCCAGTGCCAGTTCAGCCACTGCCTCCGACAGCACATCCGGCGTCGTCGTCACATCGATGCCGCGCGCGGCCGCCGCGTCGAGATCGACCGCATCGGTGCCCACGCCATTGACCGCGATCAGGCGCAGGTCGGGAAATTCGGAGATCTCCTCGCCCGAGAGGCCGCGCGCACCGCTGGTCAGCAAGACCTCGATGCCCTCACGCGCCGCGGCATCGCGAGTAACCGGATGCTCGGCGCAGAACGCTTCCATCATGTCGGCGGGTTTCAACTCGATCAGCGCGAGGATCGACGGGTTCGATTTGGTCTCGTCCTTCATGAGATCTGCCCCAGGAAGTTGCGCAGCCGCTCGGATTTCGGATTGCCGAAGAACTCCGCCGGCGGCCCTTCCTCGATGATCGCGCCCTGCTCCATGAAGATCACGCGGTCGGCAACGGCGCGGGCGAAATCCATCTCGTGGGTGACGCAGAGCATCGTCATGCCTTCGCGGGCCAGATCGATCATCGTGTCGAGCACTTCCTTGACCATCTCGGGATCGAGCGCCGAGGTCGGCTCGTCGAACAGCATGATCCGCGGCTCCATGCAGAGCGCGCGCGCAATCGCGACCCGCTGCTGCTGGCCGCCCGAGAGTTGGGCGGGAAACTTGTCGGCCTGCTCGGGGATCTTCACGCGCTCCAGATATTTGCGCGCGGTCGCCTCTGCGGTGGCCTTATCCGCACGTCCCGTCTTGAGCGGCGCGAGCGTGCAGTTCTGCAGAACAGTCAGATGCGGGAACAGGTTGAATTGCTGGAAGACCATCCCGACATCGCGACGCACCTTCGCGACGTTCTCGCCGCCAGCCGTCAATTCGATCCCGTCGACGGTGATCTTGCCCTCCTGAATCTCTTCGAGTTGGTTGAGCGTGCGGATCAGGGTCGACTTGCCGGAGCCGGACGGACCGCAGACCACGATCCGCTCGCCTTGTTCGACCGTCAGATCAATCGACTTCAGCGCCTGAAACGCACCGAAGAACTTGGTGACGCCGCGCATCTCGACGGCGGGCTGCTGTGCTTGTGTCATGGGATGCCTTGTAGGGTGATCCGGCGCAGCGCGGGGCTGCGCCGGATATGAAGTGAGATCAGTTCGTGGCCGTTTTCGGCGTCGCGGCTTCCTCGGCCGAGCCGTTGCGGACGAAATCGGGGATGTCCGTCGCGAGCCACTGCTCGGAGATCTTGTCCATCGTGCCGTCTTTCATTGCGGAACCGACGAACTCGTTGATCTTCGCCAGAAGCTTGTCTGCGCCCGGCTCGACCGCGATGCCCTGAACTTGGCTCGAGAGCGGGAACTTCTCGTCGAAGCGACCCGGCGCGGCCTTCTCGATCTGGGCGGCCACGACGTTCGAAACGCCGATCAGCGGCACCTGACCCGAAAGCAGCGCTTGAACCGCGCCCGCGTCGTCGTCGAAGCGGCGGATCGTGGCGTCATCGGGGGCGACCTTGGTCACGCCCGCATCCTGCGTCGAGGCGCGCACGACGCCGACCGACTCGCCGGAGAGATCAGCCGGCTTGGAAACCTTCTCGTCCTTCTTGCCGTAGACCATGATCTCGATCCCGGCATAAGGGCGCGAGAAATCGACCCGCTTGACGCGCTCGGGCGTGATGCCCAGCGAGGCGACCAGCACGTCGACCTGACCCGAGAGCAGGTAGGGGATGCGGTTCGGGCCGGTCACCGGCACGATCTCGATCTTGGTGCCGAGGTAATCGGCGAGCGCCTTGGCGGTATCGGCGTCATAGCCTTCCGGCTTGCCGGTGGTGCCCATCAGACCGAAGGGCGGAAAATCGACGAGCATGCCGACTTTGAGCACGCCGGCCTTCTCGACCTGATCGAGCGTGGTGGCCTGCGCCTGGCCTGCCATCAATGCGCCGACCGTCAGGGCCGCCGTTGCAACTGTCTTGAGAAACTTCATGGATTACTCCTCCTAAACCTGAAGCGGGTGAAAAATCAGCGGGTGAATGCGAGGCGCATCCGCCCTTCCAACCGGCGCGCATACAGCGACAGCGGCCAGCAGATGATGAAGTAGATCGCGGCCACCAGCCCGAAGACGACGAACGGGTCGAAGGTCGCGTTGTTGACGATCTGACCGGCGCGGGTCAGCTCGGTGAAGCCGATGATGGAGGTCAGCGAGGTGCCCTTGATCAGCTGCACGAGGAAGCCGACGGTCGGAGCCACGGCGATCCGTGCCGCCTGCGGCAGAACCACATGCTGCATCCGGTCGCGATAGCTCAGCGACAGCGCGGTCGCGGCCTCGGTCTGCCCGGACGGCACCGCCTCGATCGAGCCGCGCCAGATCTCGCCCAGATAGGCGCTGGCATGGAAGGTCAGCGCGATCGCCGCCGCCAGAAGCGGGTTGATCGGCAGGTTCAGCACGGTCAGGCCGAAATAGAACAGGAACAGCTGCATCAGAAGCGGCGTGCCCTGGAAGATGCGGATGAACCCGGCGCTGGTCCGGCGCAGCGCTTTCGAGCCAGAGCTGCGCGCGAGCGCCACGAACAGCCCGCCGATTGCGCCGCCGATGAAAGCGATGGCCGACAGCAGAAGCGTCCAGCGCACGGCCTCGATGATGAACAGGATGTCGGAAGGTCCGAATTGGCGGATCATGTCAGCGGCTCGCAGGATAGTTGAATACGGCGTTCTGGATTAGCTTGAAGAGTCCCGAGAACAGCAGCGAAAGGACAAGGTAGATGCCGGTCACGACGAGGTAGATCTCGAAGCTGGCGAAGGTCTTGGCGTTCAGATCCGCGCCGATGGAGGCCAGATCGTTCGCCGAAATCGTCGAGACGACCGACGAGGTCAGCATCAGGTAGATGAACTGGCTCGTCATCGCCGGATAGACGTTGCGCAGCGCCGGTTTCAGGATCACGTAGCGGAAAATCTGGATCGGCCCGAGACCCAGCGCGCGCCCTGCCTCGATCTGGCCATGGGGTACGGATTCGATGCCGGCACGCGTGATCTCGGTCCCGTAGGCGCCGACATTGATCACCAGCGCGATCAGCGCCGCGACATTGGGATCGAGCGAGATCCCGATCGCGGGCAGCCCGAAATACAAAAAGAAGATCTGCACGAGGAAGGGCGTGTTGCGGATGATCTCGACATAGGCGCCGACGATCGCGTGCAGCACTTTGGAATGCGAGGTGCGCGCGGCAGCCCCCAGAACCGACACGATCAGCCCCAGAATCATCGCCGCGAAAGACAGGCGGATGGTCAACCATGCGCCATAGAGCAGCAGGTCGAAATTCTCGAATACGGGCGTGAAATTGAAGTGATACACGTCGCCTCCCCTGCGTGTAACCACATGCCTGCTCGCTCCTCAACGATCGGACATATGCATTTTTAGATCGATCTAATTAGAACGATCTAAATCCTGAGTCGCAAGTCACGGATGCGTGATGGTCTTCTTTGGATATCAGTCGACGGGGCCGGTGGTGTCGCGCACTCGCAGGCGGGGCGTCACGATCTCGGATTTGAGCTCTGCACTCGGGTCCTTGATCCGCCGCAGCAGCAGCTTGGCCGAGGCCGCTCCGATCTGGCGCGGAAAGACCTGCACCGTCGTCAGGCGCGGCGGCGCGCCGAGATCGATGAAGGACAGGTTATCGTGCCCCACCACCGAGAGGTCGCGCCCCGGCATCAGGCCAAGGTCGAACAGCCCCCGCAGCAGACCCGAGGCGAGAATATCGTTGAAGCAGATCGCGGCGGTCGGGCGCGGCTCCAGCGCCATCAGCATTGCGGCCGATTGCGGCGAGCCATCCCATTCCAGCGGCACGTCGATCACCCCGGCATTGACGAGCCCCTGCGCGCGCAACTCCTCTTCGAAGGCCCCGAGACGTTCTTCCCGCGTCGACACCTTCCCGGCGAGCGAGACAAAGGAAATCCGCCGGTGGCCGAGATCGCGCAGATGCCGCACGCTCAGCCGCACCGCGAGGCCGTGGTCGGACCCGGCGAAATCGCTCAGATCGCGCCCGACATGGCGCATCGCTTGCACCAGCGGTACGCCTGCTGCGACCAGCTTCTCTATCGTGTCCGGCTCGGTCCCTTCGGCGGGAAAGAGGATGATCCCTTCGGCATCGTGCTCGCGCAACCGGCGCAGCAACCCCGACTGCCGCTCCGGATCGTCGCGCGAGCTGGCGAGCATCACCTGGTAGCCCTGCTCGTCCAGCTCGGCCTCGATCCCCTCGACGAATTCCGAGAAGAAGCTGTTCACCAGGTTCGGGATGATGACGCCGACCGTGCGGCTTTTCTGGCCGCGCAGTCGGGCTGCCCCGCTATTGGGCACGTAGTCGAGCTCGGCGATGACCTTCTCGACCTTCTCGCGCGTCTTGTCGGCGACCAGATCGGAGCCGCGAATGACGAGAGAGGCGGTCGCGCGGGACACGCCCGCCGCCCGCGCCACATCCATCAATGTCGTACGCTTGACCGCCATAATCGCGGAGTAACGACACGAAGGCGATCACGCAAGCACGACAGATTCGCCGCGCCGACCGCTGCCCAGAGGCGAGACCCTAGCGGTAGTGCTTCTGCGTCATGTCGAAGGCGCCGCGCTTCAGATCCATCTTGAAGAACTTATGGTCGCGCTTGAGCCGCTTGACCGCCTCGCGTCCGAAACACAGCAGATCATCGACGAACAGATCGAAGGGCTGCATCGCCTCGATGATGCGCGGCTCGATCCGGTAGTCCAGCTCACCCGCATCGTCAGAGCGCGCATGGGCCTGCGCCAGCGCCTGACCGCAGGCATGGGCATAGTCGCGCCAGCTGCCCTTCGACAGATCGTCGAGATCGATATCGTCGCGGAACGGCGCGCGCTCGCGCGACATGAAGCTCATATCGTCAATCTCGACGCTACCGTAGAACACATCGCCCTGCGCCAGATGCACCCGCTGGCCATGCGCGATCCGGTCGCCCTTGTCGCCGGCGACGAAATCATTCTCCGGCACGAGGCCTTCCAGCGCGGATTGCCGGGCGCGCTTGAACTCGATGATCAGATCGTCGCTCGCATCCTTGCTCGGCCCTTCGATCAGGCAATAGTAGCGCGGCAGCCCCAGCGAGGCCGTGCCCTGCCCGTGGCGGATGCAGACATCCTTCACCTTCAGCTCGCCCGCGCGACCGCCCGGATCGATCCCGTTCTGCTTGGCCACGTCATTGATGTAACCCTGAAACTCCGAGATCCGGCTGGAGATCGGCGTCAGCTCGTCATTCGCCCGGAAGCCCCGCCCGGTCTCGTTGAGATAGCGATCCCAGAGCCATTTCTTCCGGCTCTTGCGCGCCTTCTTGAACATCCGCTGGATCACTTTCGGGCTGTTATCGGGGCGCATCTGCTGGCTCGCCTCCTTGTCGTGGCGGGCGTAGAATTCCATCCCGTCGCGATAGCCTTCGACGAATTTGCGCACGATCTTCTCGCGGTGCTTTTTCTTCTGATCGCCCTCTTCCTTGGCCGCGATCAGGAAGCCCGTGATCCCGCGCTTCAGGTCCCAGGTGAAGGGGCCGTAAAGCACGTCGTCGAAATCATTCACACCGAAGATCGGCACGTTATCGGCATTGGGCATGATCCCGAAATTCTCGGGGTGGACGTCGCCGAGCGCCAGCACCGTCGGCATCCGCTCATCCTCGCCCAGCATGTCGCGGTGGAACAGAAGCGAGGTGCCGCGGAAGAAGGAAAACAGCGAATCCGCCAGTTCCTCGAATTTCTCGCCTGCGCCCTCGGCCTTCTCGTCGATGCGGACCGCGTGGTCCTCAATGATCGTCGAGCGCACGTGCAGGCGCCGCGCGAGCCCGGTCAGATCGCCCGGACGCATCACGCAGGGGTATTTCACATAGGCTTCGGCAAGCTCGCGATAAGCCTCGACCCGGCTCTGGAGCTGTTCGACGGGCGCGACCCCGGTGGCCTTGCGCGACCGCTTCGGGCTTTGCGCTTTCGAATTGGAAGATCTCGGCTTGTTGTTGCCTTCGGCCATGGGAGGTGCTCCTTTTCGGGGTTCGCTCTCCTAACGGAAAGGCGGGCGAAGGCGTTCCGAAAAACCGGCGTGAGCACCAAAGATCAGGGCGTATATTCCCCGCAGAGCGCGCGGGACAGGCGCGCGGCCCGCGCCTGCGGGTCGCCGAGTGAGAGGACATGGGAAAGCTTGGTATAGGCCGCCTCGGGCGTCATGTCGCGCCCGTCGATCACCCCGTGATCGCGCAGGATCGCCCCCGCCGCATAAGTGCCAAGCGCCATGCCGCCCTCGGGGCATTGGCTGACCGCGATGACGGGGATCGCGCGGGCCTGCGCAGTGGCAAGCGCCGCGCGCACGCCGGGCGTGTCGGGCGCAGTCCCCGAGCCATAGCAGCGCAGCACCAGACCGTCGCAGGTCTTGGCGGCATGTTCGAGAAGGCTCTCCTCCGCCCCCGGCGCGACGGCCAGAACGGCGATCCGTGCAGGCCGGATCGGGTGGCGCGTCAGGCGCGGCCCCGGCTGGCAGGGCGGGATGTCGGAGGGATCGGCGGCAAAGGCGTCGAAGGCGCGCGAATGGCTTTTGCGGACCCGCGCGCCATGCAGCAGGCGTCCTGCAAATTGCACCCAGACGCCGGGCGCCGCCTGCCCCGCCTCCGTAATCGCGTCGCGCAGATTGCGCGCGCCGTCATTGCCTTCGACCGACAGCGGCAGCATCGATCCGGTCACGATCACCGGCTTGCCCAACCCTTCGAGCGCAAAGCACAAAGCCCCCGCCGTATAGGCCAGCGTATCGGTGCCATGGGTCACGATCACGCCGTCGCAGCGGTCGTGATGCGCGGCGATGGTCTCGGCGATCCGGTTCCAGTCGGCGGGCGTGGCATTGGCGCTGTCGATCAGCGGGTCGAGGCGCAGAGTCTCGACCTCGCGCCCCTCGGGCAAGGTGGCGAGGAAATCCTCGACCACGCCCTGCTGCGGCACGAAACCCGCATCCGAGGCGACCATGCCGATCGTGCCGCCTGTATGGATCAGAAGCAGCGCCACGCCAGGCGTCTCAGTGCCGCGACAGGACGCTGGAAGGCCGCGCGCGCGACAGCGACACCGTCAGCGCAGCCACGATCAACGCCTTGATCATGTCGCCGGGGATGAAGACCACCATCAGCGAGGTACTCTCGATCAGGCTCTTGCCGAGCGCCAGCGACAGCCCGACGATCCCCATCGCGTAGGACAGCACGATCCCGCCAAGGATCGCCCCCACGAAGACCGAGGCACCCAGCGGCACCGAGCGCCACTTCTCGACGATGAAACCGGTCAGCCACGCGGCCAGCGGCCAGCTGAACAGGAACCCGCCCGTCGGGCCGAAGAAGACGCCAAGCCCCCCACGACCACCGGCCAGCAGCGGCAGCCCCACGGCCACTAGCAGCAGGAACAGCAGAACCGCGAGCGCACCGCGCTTCGATCCCAGCACCGCCCCCGCCAGCATGATCCCAAGGCTTTGCGCCGTGATCGGCACCCCGAAGCCCAGCGTGATTTTCGGGATCAGCGCGAGCACTGCAATCAGAGCCGCAAACAGCGCGATCAGCGCGACATTCTTTTCCATCTCAAGTCTCCCTCTCGGATGTGAGCCCTCCCCGGGCCCGTAGCGCATCGCCGACATGGTCGGCATCGTCAAGCGCAAGAAGCGTGAAGGGCAGCACCAGCCGCCAGCTTGGCCGCCGCGTGGCCCGGGCGCGCCAGCTCTCGGTGAGGCGCCCCCCTTTGTTGGTCAGCACCGGCACCATACGGATCACCAGCGCGATCGCGATCTCCAGCGCAGCGGTCGACAGCCCGAAGCGGCGCAAAGGCGTCGTCAGCCAGCGCACGACCGCGATCATATCACTCAGCCGCGTCGTCATCGACACGAGGTTCGCCAGCGCCACGGCAGAGATCATCCGCATCACGATCACCGCGCCCTGCGCCAGCTCGCCGATCACGACCTGCCAGATCGCGACGATCACGATGAAGGGCCAGAGCAGTTTCAGCGCCGCCAGACCCGCGCGCAGGAAGGCGCGGCCCGGCAAAGCATAGGCGATCAGGATCGCCGTGACGACGCCCGCAAGGATCAGGGGGCTCTCGATATAGAACAGGCCCACGGTCGCCACGCAGAGCGCTGCGAGCTTCAGACCCGCAGGCCAGTCATGGGCGGCGGTCTTAACGGGAGAGCTGAGCGATATCATCGGCCTCTCCCGCGCGGGTCATCTCTTCGACGTAGACGGGCAGCACCTCGCGCGCCGCGCCATGCATCCGCAGCCGTCCTTGGTCGAGCCAGAGGATTTCGTCGTAATGCTCCAGCTCGCGCGGGTCATGCGTCACCTGCACCAGCGTCCCGCGATAGAGCGTCAGCGCCCGGCCCAGCTGCGCCTTGGTCGGGATGTCGAGGCCCGAGAATGGCTCGTCGAGGATCAGCAGGTTCGGGGCCATCGCGCTCACCGCCATCAGACACAGAAGCTGCTTCTGGCCCTGGCTGAGCGTCGTCACATAGGCATCGCGCCACGCCGCCTTGCCGAACTGCTCCAAGGTGCGATCGGCCGCAGCTTCGGCCTCGGGCTTCTTCATGCCCTGCTGACGCAGCCCGAAGGAAATCTCCTCGATCACGGTCGGAAAGATGATCTGGTGATCGGGGTTCTGGAACAGGATGCCGACCTCGCGGAGCGCTGCCTTCCGGTCGGCGGCCAGATCGTGCCCGTTGATCCGCAGGCTGCCCCGGCTCGGCGCGATCAGCCCCGCCATCAGTCGCGACAGGGTGGATTTGCCCGACCCGTTGCGCCCGACAACGCCGATGCGCCGGGCGCGGGTCTCCAGCGAAATCCCCTCCAGCACCGGGCGACCGTCAAGATCGTGGCCGAGATCGGATATCGCGATATGGCTCGCGGAGGTTTGGGTCGCGCCGTCAGACATGCGCCGGGTCATATACGCAGACGCGCCGCGTTTCCAGACGCCCTGCACATAGCGAAAGGCGCGCGAGGTTTCCCCCGCGCGCCTTTGTCTCAAAGCTTGGCCAGCTTACCGAGGTTCGGTCCGCAGACCCTTCCAGATCGCCCAACACATCACCAGCAGAACCAGCGTGAAGGGCAAACCGGTCGAGATGACCATCGCCTGTAGCGCACTCAGACCACCGCCGATCAACAGCACGATCGCGACCGCGCCCTCAAAAGTGGCCCAGAACACACGCTGCGGGACCGGTGCGTCGACCTTGCCGCCTGCGGTGATCGTATCGATCACGAGCGAGCCGGAGTCCGACGAGGTCACGAAGAACACGATGACCAGGACGATCGCGATGACCGAGGTGATCGAGGCCAGCGGAAGCCCCTCCAGCATCGCGAAGAGCGACAGTGGCGGGTTGTAGCTATCGATGACCTGCGCCTTCACCAGCGAACCGGACGGATCCGAGATCACCTGATCGATCGCAACACCACCGAAGACCGCCATCCACAGCACGCAGACGAGCGACGGGATCAGCAGAACGCAGATGATGAACTCGCGCACGGTACGGCCACGCGAAACGCGGGCGATGAACATGCCGACGAAGGGCGACCAGGAAATCCACCACGCCCAGTAGAACGCGGTCCAGCCGTCGCGATAGCTGTCATCCGTGCGCCCGATCGGGTTCGACAGCGGGATGATGTCCTTCGCATAGGCCAGAAGACCCTGACCGAAATCGGTGAAGATCATCAGCGTCGGGCCCGCGAAGAGCACGAAGAGCAGCAGCAGCGCCGCGATGCCCATGTTGATCTCGGACAGAAGCTTCACGCCGCCATCAAGGCCGCGCAGCACCGAGAACAGCGCAACGCCGGTGATCAGCGTGATCAGGATGACCTGCACCGTCGTGTCGATCGGAACGCCGAACACGTGGTTGAGACCCGCATTCGCCTGCTGCGCGCCGAAGCCGAGCGAGGTCGCAAGGCCGAACAGCGTCGCGAACACCGCGATGATGTCGATGATATGGCCGGTCCAGCCCCAGACCTTCTCGCCGAAGATCGGGTAGAAAGCCGAACGGATCGTCAGCGGCAGACCCTTGTTATAGGAGAACAGCGCCAGCGCGAGCGCCACGACCGCATAGATCGCCCAGGGGTGCAGACCCCAGTGATAGATCGTCGCGGCGAGGCCCATTTCCTTGGCCCGTGCGACATTCTCCGGGATCAGGTTGCCATCCGCATCGAAGGGCGAAGGCGTGCCCAGAGGCTGCGAGACCGCCATGTGATAGACCGGCTCGAGCACGCCGAAGAACATCAGGCCGATGCCCATACCGGCGGCGAAGAGCATCGCGAACCAACCCATATAGGTGAAGTCCGGCTCCGCGTCCGTGCCACCCAGGCGGACTGCGCCATAGGGCGAGACGATCAGGGCAAGGCAGAAGATGACGAAGATGTTCGCGGCGCTCATGAAGAACCAGTCGAAGGTCGAGGTCAGCCACGGGCGCATCGCGCCAAACAGCGAACTCGCCTGCTCAGGCAGAGCCAGCGCATAGAAGACGAAGGCCACGATGGACAACGCCGAGATCATGAAAACAGGGTTGTGAATGTCGAAACCGAAGGGCCCTACCTGCCCTTCGAGGTTGTCTTGACCGATCTCATAGTCGGTCTCGATCAGTTGTGTGTCCCCTTCGGGGGCAGGGATGCCCTGAACTTCTTCAGGTTCGGCCATATGCCGTCCTCCTGTCCTTATTGGTTATATTGGTCCGCGTTATCCGCGTACGAGAAACACCGACGCATCGCTGTGCGCGGCGAGGTGGCCGCCATGCGACGCAAAGAGATAGTTGGCCGCGTTGGGCACATGCGTGGCCATCACCACCAGATCGGCCCCAAGATCGTCAGCCGTCTTCAGCAACGTCTTGTCGAGATCAACGGCCGGGTCGGGCACGATGACTGCCTTCGACGACCCCTTATGCCCAAACTCGTTGGCATGGCTCTGCGCGAAATCGTCCAGTTTCGCGGCATATTCCTTGGCATTGTGGCCGAATTCGCTCGGCTCTTGGCTAGTGACACCTATGAAAACAACTTCTGCGTCGTGTTTCGCTGCGATTTCCGAAGCGACTTTCAACGTCTTGCCCATCTTCTCGACATGACGCAGGTCGACCGGAACCATGATTTTTTCAAACATATCGATCCGTCCCTCAGTCTTGAAGCGCAGCACCCTATTGCAGGATGCAACGATATCCAACCAACCCAGTGTGTCACATTCGGTTCCGGATTTCGTGAAGAAAAATTAAAGAAATGACATGCCTGCCTCGGGGCCTGCGGCGCGCGGTCACATCGGCGCCGGATTCCGTCCTGCGCGGACGTATCACTTCCAGTTGGCTCAGGAAGGAGAGACCGATGCGTTTTCACAGCTCACTTGGAACAAGACTTGGCGCGATAGTCACCGTGATCGCGGTCGTTTTAGGCACGGCCCTACCCGCACAAGCGGCGCTCACCTCGGCGGAACATAGGGCGGTGCTCGCGGCGCTGGATGACGAGTATCACGCGCAGGCCACCTATCGGGCGATCATGGAGAGGTTTGGCGCCGTGCGCCCCTTCTCGAATATCGAGCGGGCCGAGATCTCGCATGCTGCGGCCCTGATCGGAGTGCTGCGCCAGAACGGGCTATCCGTGCCCGCGAACCCTTATATGAGCGGAGCGAAGCCCTTGGCGCCCGTCCCAGCCACGCTGGCCGAGGCCTGCGCGCTTGGCGTGCAGGCGGAGATGGCCAATTCGGGGCTCTATGACGGGCGCCTCCTGCCGGCGGTCGCCGGGAATGCGCAGCTTACCCAGATCCTGACGCGCCTGCGCGATGCCTCTCAGAACAAGCACCTGCCCGCCTTCCAGCGCTGCGGAGGCGGTGGGCAGATGCAGGGGCGCGGCATGGGCGGCCAAGGGCGCGGCTATGGCGGCGGCAGAGGCCCCGTCTGGCACTGAGGCGCCCTGCCCCCGAAGACGCACCCCACGAATGCAAAAACGCCCCGGCCTTTCGGTCGGGGCGTTTCGTTATTCAGACGAACCGGTCGGCTCAGCCGCGCTCTTCGACGATTTCGACGAGGTGCGGGATCTTCGCGACCATACCGCGGACGGCCGGGGTATCTTCCAGCTCACGGGTACGGTTCATCTTGTCCAGACCCAGACCTTTCAGCGTGGCACGCTGGATGGCGGGGCGACGGATCGGCGAACCGATCTGCTTGACGACGATGGTAGCCATTGATCGCTCTCCTTACGCTTCCGTGGCTTCGGCAGGTGCCTCAGCCTCGGGCTTCTTGAGGATGTCGGCCACTTTCTTGCCGCGGCGCGCAGCCACCTGACGGGGGCTTGCTTCGCGGGTCAGACCGTTCAGCGTGGCACGGATCATGTTGTAGGGGTTCTGGGTGCCGGTCGATTTCGACACGACGTCCTTCACGCCCAGCATCTCGAACACGGCACGCATCGGACCACCGGCGATGATCCCGGTACCTTCCGGTGCGGTGCGCATCACGACCTTACCAGCGCCGTGACGGCCCTCGATGTCGTGGTGCAGCGTGCGGCCATCGCGCAGCGGGACGCGGATCAGGTTGCGCTTCGCTTGCTCGGTGGCTTTGCGGATCGCTTCCGGAACCTCTTTGGCCTTGCCTTTGCCGAAGCCGACACGGCCACGCTGGTCGCCGACGACCACGAGGGCTGCGAAGCCAAAGCGCTTACCACCCTTCACGGTTTTCGACACGCGGTTGATCGCGACGAGGCGATCGGCGAATTCCGGGTTTTCGTCGCGGTCGTCGCGGCGGCCCCGGCGGTTGTCACGTTCTGCCATGAGGCATTCCTTCTCGTGATGGCGTGGTTTCACGCCGTTTGTCTCAATCCAGGTGCCCCGCCCCGAAGGGCGCGGCCCGGATCATCGGGGGGACGCGAACGTCCCCCACCAGTCTTAGAACTTCAGACCGCCTTCGCGGGCTGCGTCGGCGAGCGCCTTGATCTTCCCGTGGAACAGGAAGCCACCGCGGTCGAAGTAGCAGGTTTCGACACCGGCTTTCTTCGCACGCTCGGCGATCGCGGCGCCAACTTTGGCTGCCGCTTCGACGTTGTTCTTGCCGACCACACCGAGATCCTTCTCGAGCGTGGAAGCGGCGGCCAGAGTGCGACCGTTCACGTCGTCGATCAGCTGAACGCTGATGTTCTTCGACGAACGATGCACCGAAAGACGGGCGCGACCAGCGGCCATCTTGCGAAGCTTGTTCCGGACGCGCAGGCGGCGCTTGAGGAACAGATCCCGTTTGCTGTTTGCCATTTTCGCGTTCCTTACTTCTTCTTACCTTCTTTGCGGAAGATATACTCACCCTTGTAGCGGATGCCCTTGCCCTTATAGGGCTCGGGAGCACGCCATTCGCGGATATTTGCCGCGACCTGGCCCACCTGCTGCTGGTCAGAACCTTCCACAACGATCTCGGTCTGCTTCGGAGCGGTGACAGTCACGCCCTCCGGAACCTCGAAGTTGACTTCGTGCGAATAACCGAGCGACAGCTTCAGGACGTTGCCCTGCATCTGCGCACGATAACCAACACCCTGGATCTCCAGCTCCTTCTTGAAGCCTTCGGTCACGCCCTGGACGAGGTTCGCGACCTGCGAGCGGGTCATACCCCACTGCTGGCGCGCGCGCTTCGACTGGCCACGCGGGGTGACGGTGACGGCGTTGTCCTCGACAGCGAGGGTCACGTCGTCGGTCGCGGTGAAGGTACGGGTGCCTTTCGGCCCCTTCACTTCGATGGTCTGGCCCGACAGCTGCGCAGAAACGCCGCTGGGAAGCTCGACCGGTTTCTTACCAATACGAGACATTGAGCCCTCCTTAGAACACGGTGCAGAGCACTTCGCCGCCAACATTGGCGGATCGTGCGTTTGCATCCGACATCACGCCCTTCGAGGTCGAGACGATCGAGACGCCGAGGCCCTGACGGACCGACGGAACGTCTTTCGCGGCCATGTACACGCGGCGACCGGGGGTCGAGACGCGCTGCAGCTCGCGGATGACCGGGGTGCCCTCGTAGTACTTGAGGCTGATTTCCAGCTCCGGATGGCCTGCAGCAGACGTCGCCTGCTCGTAACCACGGATGTAGCCTTCGTCAGCCAGCACGTCGAGAACCCAAGCGCGGAGCTTGGAGGCCGGGGTGCGGACGGTGGATTTGCCACGCAGTTGTGCGTTGCGGATGCGGGTCAGCATATCGCCGAGAGGATCGTTCACAGACATGTCGCCCTCCTTACCAGCTCGACTTTACCATGCCGGGGATCTGACCGTAGGAGGCCAGGTCACGCAGCATGATCCGCGAGAGTTTGAGCTTACGGTAGTAAGCGTGGGGACGACCCGTGAGCTGGCAACGATTGTGCAGCCGGACCGCCGACGAGTTGCGCGGGAGTTCCGCGAGTTTCAGCGACGCCTTGAAGCGCTCTTCCATCGGGCGCTCCTGGTCGTTGATGATTTCCTTGAGCGCGGCCCGCTTGTCAGCGTACTTGTTCACAAGACGCTGGCGCTTCGCTTCGCGCGCAACCATGGATTTCTTAGCCATAAGTTTCGTTCCTCCGCGATCAGGCGTTGAAGGGCATGTTGAAATGCTTCAACAGCGCCTTCGCTTCGGCATCCACGTCAGACGTGGTCACCATGATGATGTCCATACCCAGAACCTCATCGACCTTATCGAAGTCGATCTCGGGGAACACGATGTGCTCCTTGAGGCCCATTGCGAAGTTGCCACGACCGTCGAAGGACGGCTTCACGCCGCGGAAGTCGCGAACGCGCGGCATAGCAACGTTGATCAGGCGATCGAGGAATTCGTACATCCGGTCACCGCGCAGGGTCACTTTCGCACCCAGCGGCATCTCTTCCCGGACGCGGAAGCCAGCGATCGACTTCTTCGCCTTGGTCATCACGGCCTTCTGACCAGCGATGAGCGAGAGCTCTTCGGCGGCCTGCTTGACCTTCTTGGTGTCTTTCACGGCTTCGCCGACGCCCATGTTCAGCACGATCTTGTCGAGCCGCGGGATCATCATGTCGTTCTTGTAGCCGAACTCTTCTTTCAGCGCCGCCTTGATGGTGTCGCGGTAAAGAGCGCGAAGACGCGGAGTGTAGGTAGCTTGATCGAGCATCAGATCGCATCCCCCGTGGTCTTGGCGAAACGCACCTTCTTGCCGTCTTCCTCGCGGAAGCCGACGCGGGTGGCTTTGCCGTTTGCGTCCATCAGAGCCAGGTTCGACAGGTCGATCGGCATAGCCTTGGGCTGGCGACCGCCCTGGTTGGACTGGGTCTGACGCTGGTGGCGGATCGCAACGTTCACGCCGTCGACGACAGCTTTGCCGGCTTTCGGGTCAACAGAGGTGATCTCACCCTGCTTGCCCTTGTCCTTGCCAGCGAGAACGACGACCTTATCGCCTTTGCGGAGCTTAGCAGCCATTACAGCACCTCCGGAGCAAGCGAGATGATCTTCATGAAGTTCTTCGCACGCAGCTCACGCACGACCGGCCCGAAGATACGGGTGCCGACCGGCTCGCCCGCGTTGTTCAGGATGACGGCGGCGTTGCGGTCGAAACGGATGGCGGTGCCATCGTCGCGACGAACTTCTTTGGCGGTGCGCACGACGACGGCCTTGCGGACGTCACCTTTCTTCACGCGGCCGCGCGGGATCGCTTCCTTGACCGACACCACAATGATGTCGCCCACGGATGCGTAACGGCGGTGCGAGCCGCCGAGGACCTTGATGCACTGAACCCGGCGAGCGCCGGAGTTGTCAGCAACATCCAGATTGGTCTGCATCTGGATCATGGGGTTACTCCCGACCTTTGGGGACGCCTATGCAGTAAGGGCCCCAGGGTTTCGAATACTGGCGAATGGCCCCGGCTTACGCCGAAACCACAACCCGCCAGCGCTTGGTCTTCGAGACGGGTGCGCACTCTTCGATGCGAACAATGTCACCGGTCTTGAACTGGTTTTCCGCGTCATGGGCGCGGTATTTCTTGGATTTCCGGATCGTCTTCTTGAGAACCGGATGCGTGAAGCGGCGCTCGACCGAAACGGTTACGGTCTGGTCGTTCTTGTCCGACGTCACGGTACCTTGCAGGATGCGTTTGGGCATAGGAAGCTCTCCTTACTTCGCGGCTTCAGCGGCTTTTTGGTTCAGCACGGTTTTGATACGTGCAACGTCCCGACGAACGGTGCGCATGCGCGCGGTGTTCTCGAGCTGGTTCGTGGCCTGCTGAAAGCGGAGGTTGAAGGCTTCTTTCTTCAGCGAGACGAGCTGATCACGCAGCTCATCAGGCGTCTTCGCCTTGAGTTCTTGGGCGTTCATCCCGGGTCCTTTCTTGGCATCAGAGGGCCCCTCGCGGGTGACCCTGCTTTCTGATGGGTTATGTCGGTCCTGATTTCAGGAACTTGGGGCCAATATCAGAGCGAATCGAATATGGCAAGGATTGTTTGGCCTTCGGGCCGCTTTGGCGTAACAGGGGGATAAATCCACGCCCAGTTGCGAGAGCCCTTATGTCCGAGCCCAAGCCCCAGATCGAGTCCCTCTTCGTCACCCGCCTCTACCGCGCCTCCCTATCCGCATTCGGCCCGAAGGTCGGTACGGGCGAGCTGGAAGCGTCGTGCTACGCCATCGCCGAGGATGACGAAGCCGGTCAGGACTGGTGCGAGGAGAACGGCTATCCGGGCTATACCTCCTACGCCTCGCTCACCGACCTGCCCTGGCGCTTCCCGATCTTCGCGGACATGGTGAAGGCCCTCGACAAGCACGTCGCGGCCTTCGCCGAAGATCTGCAATTCGATCTGGGCGAGGGCAAGCTGGTGCTCGAAGACCTCTGGATCAACATCCTGCCCGAAGGCGGCACCCACAGCTCGCACCTCCACCCCCATTCGGTGATCTCGGGCACGACCTATGTCGCGATGCCCGACGGCGCCTCGGCGCTGAAGCTGGAAGACCCGCGCAGCGCCCGGATGA